>JAKACE010000024.1 GCA_021821705.1 Actinomycetes bacterium
CGCCCGTTTCTGGTTGTGGAACTTGTCCTTGCAGTCAGCCAGGAAGAAGAAGTCTTCTCCGACCGTCTGGGCCAGGCCCGTAGCCAGGGCGAGCAACGTCTTGCCCGTCCCGGCATGGCCGGCCAGGGCCACGATCGGGATGTCGGGGCCCATCAACAGGTCGATCGCCATATGCTGCTCGGCGCTGCGGCCACGCAGTCCATAGGGGCGCTGGAAGCTGATAGCGCGCAACCCGTCCATCGTGACCCGGGCGATCACGGCCTGAGGCCCGGCGGAGAGGCTGAAGTACTCGTTGACCACCGACGCCTCGGCCCCGGCCACGACGTCGTCGCTGCGACCTCCTAGCTCCTCCCAGGCCGCCGTCCGTCCTTCCTTCTTGGCGCCATAGATGCTGTCGATGACGGAGGGGGCCACCTCGGCGGTGTAATACCCGATGTCGGCGCTCTGGGCGCTGCCCGTACCGGCATGCAGTTCCTCGGCCACGATCCCGACTACGGCCGCCTTCACGCGGAAGGAGACGTCGTTGGAAACCAGCGTCACCGGGCGGCCCTCGGTCCTGCGCAGGCTGAGCGCCGTGTTGAGTATGCGGTTGTCCGGCACCGAGATGTCGAGACGGTGCTCCGACACCAGATCTTCGTGGTGCCCGTTCACCTCGACACGCAGCAAACCGCCGTTTGGCAACTTGACCGGCTCGGCGACATGCGCCAAGTCGACACCCTCGATAAGGCCCCACAGCTTGCGGATCGCCTCGCGGGCCGATTTGCCGCTGTAGTCAGGGCGCTTCTTGAGCCCGTCCAGCTCCTCGATCGCCGTGAGCGGCACCACTACCTCCCGGTCGGGGTAGCGGTATATGACGTCGGGGTCGTGCACAAGGGCGCTCGTGTCGAGGACTACGATGCCCTGCTCGCGGGACCGGGGGACTGGGCGGCCAGCCTTGGTCATACCTCTACCTCGTATCACCTCGCCACGACGGGGGGGTCACCCGGCCGGTTGTCGGCCAGGCTCGGTCGCCCGCTCCCCCTCCGTGAGCTGAGCCAACGGGACTGTCGTCAGCGCCTGCGCGCCTGGCCCCCTCACACCTGCCCGATCGAGACGCCAACCAGCCGGGACCTGCGGTCGCTGGGGCGTCGGCCTCGATCGTCAAAGAGAGCACCACGACGGGTTCGATCGTAGCCGTAGAGGCGGCCCGGTTGGCGGTCCACGCCGCCGGCGCGCCGGCGTTCATGCTCGCTCACAACGCGGCCAGGCACCCCTACGCCGGTGGTCCCCTGTACTGCCGCCCCGACCTAGGGTCTCGCGCTCCCTCTGCCGCTCCCGCTCCCTCTGCCGGTGCCGCTGCCGCCATCGCACGGGCCGGATGGGCCTTGGCCTGCGCCACCGCCGTACAGGGCATGCTCGAGCTCATGGGCGGCCTCGCCCGCACCGAAAACCCGGAACGTCTCGGTACCCTCCTTTGTCTCTACCACCAGCCACATCCGCCCGCGCCGGCGCACTGCCCCGACGTGGCCCGCCGGGCACTGCCACACGGGAGCCGAGAGCCTGCGCTCCAGCTTGTTCGGCTCGAAGCGCACGCCTGAAGCGTCCGCGCTCAGACGCCCACCCGCAAGGCGCCAGCGGTGCCGGCGGGCTGCCCGTACCGAGTGCATGCCGGGATCGTCGGCCTGGTCCGGCCCAAGCTGTAGCAGCACCTCGTGGGCAACGCCAGCGGTAGGCCGGCCCCTCTCAGCCGACGGCAACAACCAGACGAGCGCCTGACCGGCGCACGGCGGGTGTGCTAGGACGGGTGCGTGCGGTCGTCGCGCCCCGCCGTCATGGCCTACCCCTCGTCCGGCCCCCTCCACAGCCATGCCGGACGACACACCAGCCCAGGGCGCAGGTTGGCCGCTGTCATGGCCGGTGCAGCCGCCGTGCTCTCGACGCTCACGGGCGTGCTCGACCTGTCGGCACCGCCCTCCGTCGCCGCGACGCCACCCCTGCTGCCGTCCGTCGACCCCTTCTACACCTACCACGGGCCACTCGCCTCCATCGCCCCGGGCACGGTCCTGAAGAGCCGCCCGGTTGTGGCCGCATCCAACGGGCAGCTCGAGGTGACCCAGGTCCTGTACCGCACGACCGGCGAGCTGGGCCACCCGACCGTGACCGTGGCCACGGTGGTCCGGGCCACCTCGGGGGCCAAGCCGGCGCAGATCCTCTCCTACCAGGAGGCCTACGACGGCCTGGGGCCCAAGTGCGAGCCCTCGTACAAGCTGCAGTCCGGGCTCGGCAGCCTCGGTCAGGTGACCGGCTACCTGGCGGCCGGTCTTCTCAGCGGCTACCTGTCGTCGGGCCTGGTCCTCGTAGTGCCCGATTACGAGGGTGTCCACCAGGAGTGGACGGCGGGCCAGGAGGCAGGGTACGAAACCCTCGACGGAGCCCGCGCCGCCGAGAACCTCCTGAAGCTGGCACCGGCCACCACCAGAGTGGGCCTCGTCGGTTACTCGGGTGGCGCCATCGCCACCGACTACGCCACCGAACTGGCGTCGCGCTACGCCCCCGGGCTCGACCTGGCGGGCGCGGCCGAAGGCGGAGTGCCTGTGGACTTCGCCCATGTTCTGCGTTACGTCAACGGCAGCCCGTACTGGTCCGGAGTCATCCCCATGGCCCTGGTCGGCCTGGGACGGGCCTTCCAGCTCCCCCTGGACAAGTACCTGTCCGCATACGGTAGGTCGCTGACGTCGGCAATAGCGCAGGACTGCCTGGGCGACGTGGCCGGCCACTACCCGGGGCTCACGTACCAGCAGCTGTTCAAGCCTCGCTACCGGGACATCTTCGCCGTACCGGTTTTCCGCAGGATCTTCAACAAGATGATCATGGGCAGGGCCGGCACCCCCCACACCCCCGTGTTCATCGGACAAGGTGTTTCGGACGGGACCGGTGACGGGGTGATGGTGGCCAAGGACGTGGAGAGCCTCGCCCGCGAGTACTGCCGGCGCGGTGCGACGGTCGAGCTGCACCTCTACAAGGGCCTGGACCACAACAAGGCGGTCGCCCCCTTCGTGGTCGGGGCACTGTCCTTCCTGGCCAAGACCCTCCGTGGTGAGCCCATCCCCAACGGCTGCGCTGCGATCGCGGCGGGCGAGCCGCGGGCGTCCCCGCACTGACTCGGCGCCCCAGATAAGGGCCTTCGGAGGTTCCCGGCGATCGGGGCTGCCGGGCGGCCCCTCCCATCTCTTCGGTGCGCCGAACTGTACCCGTGCGTGCCGCTAAGATTTGCGTGCACCCGGCCGGACGGCCGGGAACGGGAGGGGGATGTGACTGGCTTCCTAGCGCGGCCACTGAAGGGCGCGGCCGGTGCGGCTCTCGCCGTCGTAGTGCTCGGCGGGTGTGTGCACGTGACAGAGGCGACATCCATCAATGGCAATGGCTCGTCCATGGTCACCGAGACCCTGACCTTCAACCCAAAGGTGCTGTCCGAGCTCGGCGGCGAAGGCAAGATCCTCAAGAATTTCACGGTCAGTGCCGACCAGCACCTGCCGGGCCACGTCAAGGCGTCCACTTTCACCGACTCGGCTGGCTGGAAGGGGGTCAAAGTCGAGATGGCGCTGACGAACCTGAGCCAGCTCCAAAAGGTCGAAACGTCCGCCAACGGCGGAGGGAGCCCGCCGTTCTCCAAGTTCTCCATCTCGCACGCCGGCAGCCACTGGAGCCTGGCTGGCGAAGTCAACAAGGGTTTCGCCTCTCAGGGTGGCTCCGGCACAGCGCCCAAGGGCAGCGGCGGGCCGACCTTGGCCCAGCTCGAGGCGGCCGGCTTCACCTATGTCATCAGCTTCCGGCTGCCGGGCAAGGTCGTCTCGGACAATGCGACATCGCGTTCGGGCAACACCCTGTCCTGGAACATGTTGCAGGACCATTCGGTCGTAAAGGTGGCTTGGACCACGGGCTGAGCCGTTCCGGCCGGAGGCGCCGGCTCCTGGCGGTCGCCGACGCCAGCCAATAGTCGTCGGGCGCGCCGCCAGGTCGGCCCCACCGTTCAGATTGCGGGACCAGGGCTTCGCAAGACCACTACGTCGAGCACTCGTGGCCCGTGCACGCCCTCGACTCGCTCCAGCTCGATGTCGCTGGTAGCCGACGGCCCCGAGACCCATGTCTGGGCCGCCGTGGGCACCAGTCGGGCGACCGCCTCCGGCACCCCTCGCACGAGCTGGTCCTCGCGCACGACCAGGACCAGTTGGTCCGGCACCAAGGACAGGGCGCGACGTCCCTGCGCCGGGCCACTGTCGAGCACCACCGTCCCGGTCGCTGCAATCGCAACCGCGCAGCCGCTGACCGTGGCGTCGAACCGGTCGAGCTCGGTCGCATCGAAACGGGGGTCGTCGGCGGCAACCTCGAAACCCGGCCTGGCGGCTGGAGGCTTTTGGGCGCCCATGCGCGCCTGGCCCGACGCCGTTGGCGGCAACCACCCCTCGGGTAAGTCGGACGGGACAACCACCCGCCGGCTGCCGGCACGGCTGAGAGCCTCCGCCACGGCCGACGCAACCTCGCCGGCCCCCACTACGCTGGCCATGGCGCCGTAGTCCTCCACCCGCTCGACAAAGAGGCCCAACAGCTCTCCGGTCGGGCCGCCGGCGTCGTGGCTGTAACGCCGGGGGATCTCCAGCTGACCGAAGCTCGCCGAGCCGAGCGCCGACGAGATCGCCCCCATCACAGCATCGCGGCCCACCCGCGCACCTTGCCGCCCTGCAGCGGTCCGCCGCTTCGTCGGGCCCAGCCAGGCCAACGAATCCAACAGGCGCAGCCCGCCCCGCTTCGCCTGTGCTGCGCTTGTACTGCTGGCACCGGGGACGTCCCGGCCAACCGGCACAGCCGGCTCCAAGGCGGGCAACGAGGGGCCGCTATCCTCCCCGCCTCGCTCGCGTGCCCACCAGTCCCTGAAGGAGACAGGGCCCACACGTGGCAGGTCGCGCCCGCTCGCCCATCTGCCCACCGGTCCCGGTAGCCCCGCCAGGGCCCGGCCCCGGCCCAGCACCCTAGCGGCCAGGCCACCGAGCCTGATGGCTCTGCCGAACCGGTCGGGCGAGGACATCACGTAGGCGGCGCCGATCATGGCCAAGGGCTCGGCGTGAGCCCAGCGGCGCTGGTCGACCGCCCGGGCGCGCAGGTGCACAAGCAGGCGAGGGATATCGATGCGGACGGGGCAAACATCGGCGCATGCCCCGCAGAGGGTGGAGGCGAACGGCAGGCTGGCCTCCACCGGCGCCATCGCCACTCCGTCGAGCTGGGGCGTCAGGATGGCCCCGATCGGGCCCGGGTAGACCGAGCCGTAGGCATGGCCCCCCACCCTCTCGTAGACGGGGCAGACGTTGAGGCAAGCAGCACAACGGATGCAGCGCAGTGCCTGCCGGCCGACCGGGTCTGCCAGCGCCCGCGTGCGGCCGTTGTCCACCAGTACGAGGTGGAACTCCGACGGCCCATTGCCCGGCGTAGCCCCGGACCAGACCGAGGTGTACGGGGACATGCGCTCACCGGTGGCGGACCGTGCCAGGAGCTGAAGGAAAACCTCCAGGTCTCTGAAGCGGGGCACGACCTTGTCGATGCCGGCCACCGATATGAGCGTCTGTGGCAGCGTCACGCACATGCGGCCGTTGCCTTCGGACTCCACCACGACGACCGAGCCAGACTCGGCCACCACGAAGTTCGCTCCCGAGATGGCCACCTTGGCGTCGAGGAAACGCCGGCGCAGGTGAGCGCGTGCCGCCGCTGCGAGCTCAGCCGGGTCGTCGCCGAGGCCCACGGGTGCAGCCAGGCCCCGCTCCCCCATCCTGCGTACGAAGACCTGACGCACCTCGGCCCGGTTGCGGTGCAGCGCCGGGACCACGATGTGGCTGGGAAGATCGTCGCCGAGCTGGACTATGAGCTCGGCCAGGTCGGTTTCGACGACTTCGACACCCGCGGCCGAGAGCGCCTCGTTGAGCTCTATCTCGGCCGTGGTCATCGACTTGACCTTGACCACGTCGGTGCTGCCCGTCCTTTTCACCAGGTCGACAATTCTGGTCCGCGCCTCGGCGGCCGTGGCCGCGTAGTGGACGTGCCCCCCCGCCGCTTCAACCCTTTCCTCGACCTGGCCGAGCAGTGCGTCCAGCTGCGAGAGGCTCTCGTCCCTGATCGCCGCCGCCGCGTCGCGTAGCTGCTCGAGGTCGCCGAGCTCGGCCATCGCCCGGTCACGCTTGTAGCGGATCGTCCCCGTGGCCCGGCGCAGATTGGCCCGGAGCTGAGCGTCCCCCAGCGCACGGGACGCCGCCTCAGGGAAGGGTGGTGACCCGCGAAAACCGGCCCCGTTCGGTACGGGCGAGCTCGGTGCCCCCGTCGAGCTCATGGCCTCGGGTGCCCTTGGCGGCCCGGATATCGGCCGGCCACTCTTGCGGCCCGCACGGCGCGCTCCGGTGCCTCTGCTGTGGTCGCCAGTACCTCGGCGAGGTGCATTACCCGGGCACCGGTCGAAAGGCGACGGGCCCCTCCTCCGATCTGAGCCAGGCACGAGTTGTCGACGGCGCACACGACCTCGGCCCCGCTGAGCCGGACCGCGGCCAGCTTGTCGGCCATCATGGCCAGGGAGACGGCGTGGTTCTTCACCGAAAAGGTCCCGCCGAAGCCACAACACTGCTCCTCACCGGGCAGGTCCACCAGGTGCAGGCCGCGCACGTGGCGCAGCAGTTCGAGCGGCTGGCGGTAGACCTGCAGGCCCCGCAGTGAATGACATGTCGGGTGGTAGGCGACCTGATGGGGGAACTCTGCCCCGACGTCGCTCACACCCAAGACGTCCACGAGGAACTGGCTGAGCTCGAAGACGCGCCCGGCCAAGGCGGCCAGCTCGCCTGACAGCTCGGAGTCGCCTGCGTCGCCAGCAAGGTCGGCGTAGGAGTGCGCGACGGTACCGGCACAAGATGCGGACGGGGTGACCACGGCTTCGAACGGCGAGAACACCCGGGCGAAGTGGCGGGCCAATGCGAGGGCCTCGCGACGGTAACCGGTATTGAGGTGCATCTGCCCGCAACAGGTCTGTGCGGTCGGGAACACCACCTCGTGCCCAAGGCGCTCGAGCACCTCCACCGTCGCCCGACCGGTGGCGGGGAAGGCCAGATCGTTGAAACAGGCGACGAACAAGGCAACTCGCATGGCAGCTCTCAGGCCTGCGCCGGCGCGCCCGGGCCCGGTCCCGGGGCGATCGGGTTGCCCATCACGCCGGCCCGGGCCAGGCGGCCGCGCGCCGCATTGGCCGCCTCCATTAGGGCAGGCTCGACCATGACCGGGGACAGAGAGAACGAGGAGGCCACCAGGCGGCGCATCGACGCCCGGTCGCCCACCAGGCCGGCCGCCCGCATCTGGACGAGCATGTTGCCTACGGCGGAGGCCTCGACCGGCCCCGCTACCACCGGCAGCCCTGTGGCGGCGGCGACCGAGCGCAACAACAGCCCGTTGGCCGAACCTCCCCCGACGACGTGCAGCACCGAAACCCGCCGGCCGGCACAGCGCTGCGCGTCCTCCAAGGCGGCGGCGATGGCCAGGGCCATGCTGTCGAGCGTGCACCGGACGATCTCCGGTGGGCTCCCCGGGACCGGGCCGCCGAGGCGCCGGCAGGCATGACGGACCTTGCCAGGCATGTCACCCGGGTGAGCCAGCTCGGGCGACGCGGTGTCGAACAACCAGCGGAACGGCGGCAGTTGCCCGGCATCCTCGAGCAGCTCAGGCAGGGCACGGGCTTGCCCGGCGGCTGCCCAGGCTCGCGCGCACTCCTGGAGGACCCAGTGGCCCATGACGTTGCGCAAGAACCGGATGGTCCCGTCGACGCCCGTTTCGTTTGAGAAGTTGGCAGCTCGTGTCCGGTCGTCGATGACCGCAGCCGGCAGCTCGAGGCCTACGAGCGACCAGGATCCGCTGACCAGGTAGGCGAAGTCCTCGACCGCAGCGGGTACCGCGAGCACCGCCGACGCGGTGTCGTGAGTGGCCACGGCCACGACCCGGGTACCCGCCCTTATACCGGCACTGCCCGCCACCTGGCCCAGGATGGGACCAAGCACCTCTCCGGCCGCCACGGGTTCACCGAGAAGGTCGGCCCGCAGGCCCAAGGTGTCCAACAACCAACCCACCGGCTCGCCGTTGCGGACGTCGACCATCTGGGTCGTCGACATGTTCGTGGCCTCGCGCCGCGCTTGCCCGGTGAGGAACCACGCGAAGAGGTCGGGCACGAGCAGCAGACGGTGGGCCACGCCGTACGCCGCGCTCTGGCGCTCCGCCATGAGCTGGTACACGGTGTTGATCTGCAGCGTCTGGACTCCGGTTGCCCCGTACGCCCGGCCCGCCCCCAGCAGCGCCTCCGCCTCGGCCACCTTGCCGTCGGTCCGGGCATCGCGATAGTGGAATGGCAGGCCCAACAGGTGCCCGGCCCTGTCCAGTAGCCCGTAGTCGACCCCCCAGCCGTCGATGCCGACCCAGAGCGGCCCAGCGTGCCGGCCGGACAGCTGCGCCAGGCCGTCGAGCATGCCCTGGTACAGCCGAACCAGATCCCAGTGCAGGCCATCCGGGAGGCACACCGGGCCGTTGCCCAGCCGGGCCACCTCCTTTGTGTGCAAGTTGCCATCCCGGAGGCGCCCGGCCATGAGCCGGGCGCTCGAAGCACCCATGTCTATGGCGGCGAACAGTGGCGGAGCGGCAGGCACGTTCAGCGCAGGAAGGCTGCCGCCACGCCGGAGTCGACCGGCACCAGGAGCCCGGTCGTGTGGGAGAGCTCAGGCCCGGTCAGTACGAAGACGGCGTTGGCTACGTGCTCGGGAAGTACTTCGCGCTTGAGAAGCGTACGACCGGCGTAGTACTCGCCAAGCTTGTCCTGCGCCACCCCGTAGACGGCCGCCCGTTGCGCTCCCCAACCCGAGGCGAAGATGCCCGAGCCCCGGACGACACCGTCGGGGTTGACACCGTTGACACGCACACCGATGGCACCGAGCTCGGCTGCCAGGAGCCGCACCTGGTGGGCCTGGTCGGCCTTGGCTGCTCCGTAGGCAACGTTGTTCGGGCCGGCGAAGACTGCGTTCTTGCTCACGATGTAGACGATGTCACCGCCCATGCCCTGGGCCTGCATTACCCTGGCCGATTCCCGCGCAACCAGGAACGAGCCCCGCGCCATTACCGCGTGCTGACGCTCCCAATCCTGCACCGAGGTCTCCAACAGGGCCCGGGAGATCGACAGACCGGCGTTGTTGACCACCAGGTCCACCCCTCCGAAGGCCATGACCGCCGTACGCACCGCGGCCGCAACGTCGTCCTCGGAGCTGACGTCGGCGCGACATGGCACGGAGCGGTCTGCGTTGCCGAGCTCGTCGGACACGGCCTTGGCGGCCGCCTCGTCGAGGTCGGCGCAGACGACGCAGGCGCCCTCCGCTGCCAGCCGCCTGGCCGTCGCCGCCCCTATGCCCGAGCCGGCGCCTGTCACCAGCGCAACCCGGGTGGCCAGCGCCTTGGGAGCGGGACGCCTGCGCAGCTTCTCCTCTTCGAGCTGCCAGTACTCGATGCGGAACTTCTCGCTCTCGGAGATTGGCTCGTAGGTGGAGAGAGCCTCGGCTGCGCGCATCACGTTGATGGCATTGACGTAGAACTCCCCGGCCACCCGGGCTGTCTGCTTGTCGGCACCGAAACTGAACATACCTACACCGGGCACGAGCACCACGGCCGGGTCGGCACCCCGCATCGGCGGCGACCCGGCCCTGGCATGACGCTCGTAGTAAGCCCGGTACTCGGCGCGGTACTCCTGGTGGAGCCGCTCGAGGCGTTCGACCGCCCGCTGCGGCGGCGCGCCAGGTGGCAGGTCCAGAACCATCGGACGTACCTTCGTGCGCAGGAAGTGGTCGGGACAAGAGGTCCCTCTTGCGGCCAGGACCGGGTGGCGTTCGCTCCACAGGAAATCGAGCACGGTTTCGCTGTCGTCGTAGTGGCCCACCTGGCGGGTGTCCGTACTGGCCAGGCCACGCAGCACCGGGAACAGCAGTGCCGCCCTCAGGCGCCGCTCCTCATCGGGCAGGGGTGCCCATTCGTCCAGGTGGCGACCGAGAGGTTCGGCTCTGCCATGTGTGTCGATGTAAGCCTGAGCCGTGCGGATCATCTCCAGGGAGTTGGCCTCGCACTCGTCGCTCGTCGCTCCCCAGGCGGTGATCCCGTGGCCACCGAGCACGACCCCGATGGCTTCGGGGTGCTCAGCCGCCACCGCTGCGATGTCCATGCCGAGCTGGAAACCCGGACGGCGCCATGGCACCCATACGACCCGCTCCCCGAAGCAGTCGCGGGTCAGCTTCTCACCGTCCGCGGCCGTCGCCAGAGCGATCCCGGCATCGGGGTGAAGGTGGTCCACGTGCGGGCTCAGCACCAGCCCGTGCATCGCCGTGTCGATCGACGGCGCTGCACCCCCCTTGCCGTGGAGACAGTAATCGAAGGCCGCCACCATCTCGTCCTCGCGCTCGTGGCCCGGGTAAACCTCGACAAGCGAGCGGAGGCGGTCCAGCCTAAGGACGGCCAGGCCGGCCTCTGTCAATGTACCGAGGTCGCCACCCGAGCCCTTGACCCACATGAGCTCCACGTCCCGGCCCGTGACCGGGTCCCTGACCGTCGCCTTGCAAGAAGCATTGCCGCCGGCGTAGTTGGTATTGCGCGGGTCACCGCCCAGCCGGTTTGCCCGCCCTATCAGCTCGCTGACTGCCCTCGGCAGGCGTCCCACAGCGGCCGATCTCTCAGGTGCCCCAGCGTCGCCCGGCCTCGCCGCCCTGCCCGTTCCACCGGCACTGCCTGCTCCACCCGTCCTGCCTGCTCCACCCGTCATAGCGCTCATCCACCCCATCCCTGGGCGGCGCCGCCGGCACGTTCGGCCCGCGCCCGCTCGGCGTGGCCGCTGCGCACGTAGGCCCCCACCGGGTCCGGGTCGAGGCCCATGTCGGAGCGCAGTTCTGCCAGCAGCGGGCGCACATCGGTGGAGAAGGCGTCGACCAGCACGCTGTTGGCGGCGAGCACATTGCCCTCGGCCTGCGCCTCGGCCAGCGCGGCCCGGTCGACCAGCAGCGCCTTGGCCGTCGCCTCCTGCACGTTCATCACCGAACGGATCTCGGCCGCCACCTTGTCCTCGATGTTGTGGCACTGGTCGAGCATGAAGGCCACACCGGAGCCGGGCCGGTGCGCCCCGGCCGCAACGATCTCGTTCATGATGCGGAACAGCTGGTAGGGATCGGCGGCCCCCACCAGCAGGTCGTCGTCGGCATAGAAGCGGCTGTTGAAATGGAAGCCGCCCAGGCGCCCGAGGCGAAGCAGCCCGGCAACGATGAACTCGATGTTGGTCCCCGGCGCGTGGTGGCCCGTGTCCACCAGCACGTTGGCCCGGTCGCCGAGAGCCAGGCAGTGGACCAACGATGTGCCCCAATCAGGCACGTCAGTGCTGTAGAAACTCGGCTCGAACAGCTTGTACTCGAGGAGCATGTTCACACCGGCTGGGAGTGCCGCGTACAGCGTCGAGAGAGCCTCGGCCAGGCGGTCCTGGCGGGCGCGGATGTCGTCCTGGCCGGGGTAGTTGGTGCCGTCGGCGAACCACAGGCTGACGGCCGGTGAGCCGACCGTGCCTGCGATCTCGGCGCACTCGACAAGGTGCTGCGTGGC
>JAKACE010000025.1 GCA_021821705.1 Actinomycetes bacterium
GCATTGGCATCCCCCGCACCTCGGCCCCGGCGATTGGCGTACGATCCGCGAGGAAGCCGGCGCCGACGGTCCGTCCCGGCACGGTCGGCGGCGACCAACGTCCGGCCAGCCAGCACGAGGGAGGAGGAGAGCAATGTCGACATCAGGGCCTCAGCCCAGGGTCACCAAGGTCCGCCGGGACTGCGCCGGGCGAACGGCCCCATGCTGATCTACTCGACAGGTGTGTCGCTCGACGGCTTCGTCAACGACCGCGACGGCTCGATCGCTGGCTGGGGCCGCGATAGACCTGGGACTGGTCGACGAGCTGCGCATGTTCCGCTACCCGGTCGTCGTCGGCGGCGGCACGCCGGCGCTCCCCCCGGTCACCAGGAGCATCCGGTTGGAGCTCCTCTAGACCAGGCCCTTCGGCAAGTGCGTGGTCTACGAGCGCTACGCCCGGGTCTGACGGGGTCAGCCCGGTGAGGCCAGATTCAGATGTGCTCGCGCAACGGCCCGGCGCAACCGGCTGCACGGCCCCCACCGACAGGCAGCACCTGGCCAACCTGGTGTGGCTGCGCCGCGTCCGCGACCGGATCGACCGGGAGTTCGCTCTTCCTCTCGATGTGGAAGCACTGGCCCGGGGCGCCCACATGTCGACCGGGCACCTGGCGCGCCATTTCAAGCTCGCCTACGGCGAACCGCCCTACAGCTACCTCATGACCAGGCGGGTCGAGCGGGCAATGGCGCTTTTGCGCCTCGGCGACCGGAGCGTGACCGAGGTGTGCTTCGCCGTCGGCTGCTCGTCGCTCGGCACCTTCAGCACCCGCTTCACCGAACTTGTCGGCATGTCCCCGAGCGCCTACCGCCGCCAGGCTCGGCTCGCCCCGGCGTCCCTCCCGCCATGCATAGCCAAACAGGTCACGAGACCGGTCAGGAATCGAGAAGCACCCGCCGTACGGGCCCTCTTACCATGACCGTCATGGACCTGACGATTCACACCACACCCCTCCCCCACACCGATCCCGAGGCCTCTCTGGCCTTCTACCGCGACGTGCTCGGTTTCGAGGTCCGCAAGGACGTCGGCGCCGGCGAGATGCGCTGGATCACCCTCGGGCCGCCGGACCAGCCCGGCACCTCCATACTTCTGGCCCCCCCGGGCGCGGATCCGGGCGTCACCGAGGAAGAGCGTCGGACCATCGCCGAGATGATGGCCAAGGGCACCTTCGGCTGGATCATGCTGGCCACCAAGGACCTCGACGGTACCTTCGAGAAGATCCAGGCCAGTGGCGCCGAGGTGGTCCAGGAGCCCGTGGAGCAGTTCTGGGGGGAACGTGACTGTGCCTTCCGTGACCCCGCAGGCAACCTGGTCCGCATCCAGCAACTGCACTGAGCGGTCGTCGCCCGTCCTGCGCCGGCCCGGGCGCCCCGTCCCAAGGTCGCCCGGGCCGGCACGGGCCCGGCGACGGGCTACTTGTAGCCCGAACCAGCCGAGGTCGTGGTGGCGGCTTTCGAGGCGGCCGGTGCCGGTGCGGCCACCAGCGCTGACGGGCGCAACAGCTCCCAGGTCCCGCCGAAGGCGACAACGCCCTCGCCATGGCTCTGGCCCGGCCCCGTGTCCTTCACAAAGGTGTAGACGGGGTAACCGTCGAAAGTGACCTCCTTGGTGGTCTTGCTGAGAGGCAGGAAGCCGACCTCGCCGGTGACGCCGGCGCCGAGGGTCACGTGTGTGGTGGATTTGCTTACCACCAGAGGCGGCCAGAAACCAAGGCATTTGCCGGTGCAGACCATCTTGCCGGCCGAGTCCGAGAGCGTATAGAGGCTGAGTCCGTGGGAATCGACCAGCACCGCCCCGAACCGACCGGCGTGACCGACATCGAGTAGGCCGCTGCCAGCGGCCTTGGCTGGTGCGGCCGACGCCACTTGGCCGGCAAGGCCGGCGCCGGCGAGGCAGAGCGCCGCTGCGCTCGTGGCGGCCACTGCCAGGCGGAGGCGCTTGGCGCGCGACCGCGCAGTGGCCCTGGAGGGGGATGCTGTGGCTGTTGCGGTGTCCTTGTCCATCGGGTGTCTCCTTTGCTCGTCGCCGCTCTGGTGCTGCCCGGCAGGCACCGGTGTGCCCGGCACCTCGGCCGGCTGCCCACGCATGGCCTCTCGGCCAGCCGATGGGTACTACGGCCGCAGAGCCCGCAGGGATGCCTCCTCGGCCCTCCCGGCGCTGCCGGGTGGCGACGGCACCGGTGCGCCATCCCTCGTGCCCGACGCTGCGTAGTACCGGTTGGGCTTGGACGGAGGCACCGCTGCTGGAGCATGCCAGCCGGGGTAGGCACGGGGAGGAACGCACGACGATGGGACCTACATGACCGGGCAGGAGGCTGAGCGCAGCGCCGGCCCCCCACCGGGCCGGGCCGCCTGGCACCGCCCTCTGGCCGGCGCCGGCGCCACCCTGCTGCTGGCCAGCGGGGTGGTGCACTTGTACCTCTACTTCAACGGGTACGGGCCGGTGCCAACGATCGGGGCCTTGTTCTTGTTGCAGTTCGCCGCCTGCACGCTGGTCGCCGCGGCCATCCTGGCGACAGGTGGTCTCCTGGCCCCGGCGGCGGGCGCCCTGTTGGCCCTGGCGACGCTCGGCGGCTACCTGCTCAGCCTGACCATCAAGCTCTTCGGCTTCAGGGAGGTCCCGACATCGTACGGGGCCCTGGCCGGCGGCTTGGAGATCGCTGCCTTCGCCGCCCTGGCGACCGTGGTCCTGGCCAGGATGGCTCCGTTGGCGCCGGCCCAGGCCGGAGCGGCGGTCCTTGCCTGGCGCGCCCGGAGGGTGGCCGTCGCCGGGCTGGCCCTGGCTTCAGCCCTGGCGCTCGCCCTCGAACTTGTCTTGGTCAGCCCTGTCGCCGGCGCCGGCACGGCCGGCACGGCCGGCACCGGGTCGGCCACGGTGGTGGCGCTTCGCCTCCCCCACTACGGCGAGGTACTGGCCACCCCCGGCCACATGACGCTCTACCTGCTGTCCGACGAGCGCCCGGGCCACATCACGTGCGGCTCAGGGTGCCTGTCGCTCTGGCCACCTCTGCTACTGCAGCCGGGTCGGAACGCACCTCGGGGCGGGCCTGGCACGAGGGGGAGGCTGGGGATAGTGGACCGTGGCACCTCCCGCCAGGTCACCTACAACGGGTTCCCCTTGTACACCTATGCCGGCGACCCGGGACCAGCCGCCTCGAACGGCCAGGGCATCGTGTCCTACGGGGGGACGTGGTACATGGTGCGGGCCTCGGCCACGACGCGCTCGTCCACACCCGTCACCACCGGTTGAGCTACCGAGCGGCTCTCGGGCCGAGCCGCCAAGCCGCCGAGCCGCTGCCGTTGCGACCACCGGCGGGGCCACGAGGCGGCGTTGCGTGCTCCCGTCAGGGGGCCTACCAAGAGCCCTGGTGCCGGCGGGCCAGGCCCGAGAGCTCTTCGGCGAGGAGGTCCAGGCCCAACGGGCCCAGCGCCAGTGCCTCCCGGTGCCAGGCGGCCAGGTCGAACGCCGTGCCCTGGCAGCGCCGCGCCTCGTCGCGCCCGGCCAGCCACGCCCGCTCCCCCAGTTTGTAACAGGTGGCCTGGCTCGGCCACGACATGTAGCGGGCCACCTCGCTGCGGCAGTACTCCGTCGACAGCCCCGAGGCGGCTTCCAGGGCGTCGACCGCCACGTCGAAGTCCCAGCGGCGGCCGGCATGGGGACGCCCGGCCGGTATGGTGCGCCCGGTGTGCAGGCCGATGTCGATGACCACCCGGGCCGCCCTCATGAGCTGCATGCTGAGGAACCCGAGGCGGTAGTCCGGCCGCTCGAAGTACCCCAGCTCGTCCATGAGGCGCTCGGCGTACAGCGCCCAGCCCTCGCCGTGGGCGGACGAGAAGCTGAGCTTGTGCATGCGGGTGAGCGGCAACAAGCGGGTGAGCCCGACCTGGAGGTGGTGGCCCGGGACCGCCTCGTGGAAAACCGTCGTCACCGCGTCCCAGGTAGGGAAGCTCTGCGCCCCGAGCGTGGGGAACCATATGCGCCCCGGCTCGGACAGGTCCTCGGACGGAGGGGTGTAGTAGGCAGCGGCGGCACTGCCCTCGGGGGGGATGGACACGGCGCATGTCCGCAGTGGCTCGGCGATGGCGAAGGCCGTCCCGTCCAGCTCGCCGATCGTGCGGTCGGTCAGCTCCTGCAGCCAGTCCCGCCAAGCCTCCACTCCGTGCACCCGCCTGGCCGGGTCGGCCTCCAGCATGTCGCGCCCTTCTCGAAAGCTGAGCCCGGGCGCCAACCTGGCACATTCCGCCACCCGCTCGTCCTCCAGGCGCTCCAGCTCCTCCCAACCCCACCGGTAGGCCTCGTCCAGGTCCACCTGTGCACCCAGGCAGTGACGCCCCCAGAGCAGGTAGGCCTCTTCGCCGACACCGTCGGCCTGAGAAGCCTGGGGCAGGTACTCCTGGCGCAGCCACTCGGAGAGCTGGCCGTAGGCGGCGTCGGCGTCAGCCGCCGCTGCGGTCATGTCGTCACCTCCGCCAAGAGCGCCCTGGTTGGAGGCATAGGCGCCGAACCATCCACCGGAGCCACCACCCGACCAGCGCTGGCACTGGTCGGCCACCGCCTCGGCGCAACGCCGCGGGGCGACGTTCCCCTCGTCCAGGCCCTTTTGGAGGCTCGCACGGTACCCGGCCATGGCTTGTGGCACCCTCGACATGCGACGGGCCAGAGCCCGGCGGTCCTCGGGGCCGGCCGGCGCCGCCAGGTCGAAGCTCATGCGGACGCTGGCCGGCGGACCGGTGAGAGCGGACACCCATCGTGCCGGCTCGCCACGGTGCAGCAATGCCCCGTACGAGGCGGCCCATTCGATGACGAAGGACCGGCCCAGGCGCTCAGCCGGGCCGATCGGCACGGCCGCGGCCAGTTCCTCGCCGGCCCGGTCCATCATCTCAGCCAGGCGATCGGTGCCGTCCGGGGAGTAGTCCCGCACGGCGTCGGTGTTGAGCCCAACCCCCATGTCACGGGCGCCGGCTGCGGGATCCAACGCCGCGTAGGCGTCGACCAGGTGATCACAGATTTCCGTTACCGACCTACCTGGGCTTGCCGACATACCCTCGGTCTAGCGCCGCAACCGGCACTTCGCCACCCCGGGCGCCCCAGGGCGCTCCACGGCCTTGGCCCGGGCCTTTGCCTTGGCCAGCCGCCACCCCGGGAGCCGGAGGGCGTTCCCCCGAGAGGCCACGCTGCCTGGACGGGGAGGGCCGACCCGCCCTGGATGAGAAACAGCCCGGCGGGCGCCAGGTCATGCACCAGACGGGGCGGTCCGGTGCCGACCCCCACTGAAGTACCCTCGGGGGCGGGACCAGCGCACCGTCTTCGAGCACCCGGGAGGCCTCAATGTCATACGCAGTAGATTTCGCCAGCGTGTCGACCACCGGCCTGGAGTCGTCGCCGGTGGCGGAGGCGCTAGCGGGCCTGCGGGCGAACGAGGCTCGCTACTTCAAGAACAAGTACGACCACGTTTTCACCGTGGAACCGGCAGAAAGCGCCAAGGAGACCGTCGACTGGGTACACCGCATCCTCGAGCAGGAGCGCCACATCGTCGTCTCGTCCCGGCCGCTCGAAACCACGGCCTTCCAGGTGGACGGTATCCGTATGGCCTACGTCTTCTACGAGAGCGGCCTGTCCATCAACGTCATGTACTCCATCGCCGACACCGCCAAGCGCGCCGTCGGTTTCAAGCTGTCAGAAGGCATGGAGGTCCCGGCCGAGTTGGCAGCGTTCAAGTTCGCCCGGCAGAAGTCGAAGCTGGCTGGCACTATCCGCGGCTCGTTCTTCGTCATAAAGAACGAGTACTGACCAGGCCCATGTAGGTAGCACCCCTCATGTCGGTGCGTCGCACCTGGCGTGCCCAGGGGGTAGCTCCGGCGCCGCCGTCACGCTCAGATGGGGGTACGAGCCGGTGCCGGTGCACCGTCCGGCGAAGGGGTGCCACCTGGTGCAGGCACCGGCGCAGGGCGCCCCCCGAGAGCCCCGGCAACGCAAAAGGCGGCCGCGAACAGCGCGACCACCAGCCAGAGGGCGTTGAGCAGCCCGGCTCCCTCGGCCAGGAGACCGATCGCCGGCGGCCCACCGAGGTTGGCCAGGTAGCCGATCGACCCCACTACGCTCACCCGCGCCACCGGGTCCGGACCGCTCTCGGCTGCGGCCGACATCCCGAGCGGGAAGCCCATCGAAACACCCACGGCCCACAGCACGGCGCCGGCGAGCACCACCCAGATCTGGCTCCCGACGACAAACATGACGAGGCCCGCCATGCCCAGGGCGGTCGTGCAACGGATGGCCATGACGCGGCCCAGGCGGTCCACGATGGGGCCACCCAGGATGCGTGTCGTCGCCTCTCCGATAGCGAAGGCCGTGAAGAAAAGAGCGGCGATGGCTGCGGCCTGCCCGTAGTCGTTGTGCACGGCCAGCGTCAGCCAGCTGTTGGCCGAGCCCTCCCCGAGCTCCGCTCCGAGCATCACCAGCCCGATGAGCAGCAGGCGCACGTCGGCCCACCCTCGCAGCCAGTGGCGCAACTTGTCCGCCCGGCTGAGCGAACTGCCGTGCGCCTCGCCTCGAGCGCCCGAGGGTATGGCCGGGCCGATCGTGGCCGCGAAGGCGCCCACCAGTACGGCCTCGCCGGCCAACTGCTCGGCCGGCGTCACCCCGAAGGCGGCGCATGCCGCACCGATCCCCGAGCCGACGGCGGCCCCGACTGACCAGGCGCCGTGCATTCTCGGCATCAGCGTGCGCCCGGCAGCCCGCTCGATGGCCGATCCCTCCACGTTTATGAGCATGTCCATCGCACCGATCCCCGCCCCGACGGCAACGAAGGCTCCGGCCAGCAAGGCCACCGAACGCAAGGCGAGGGCCAGGCCCATGACCGCCATGGCTACGGCCACGACCACCAGAGCCGTCCCCAGGGCCCGCCTGCTCCCCAGGCGGTGAAGCAGCGGGGTGGAGGCGGAGAGGCCGCCGATGGCGCCGACGGTGACGCCGGCCAGCAGCAGGCCGATCGTGGCCGTGCCGGCGCCGATCTCGGACTTGATGGCCGGCAGCCTCGGGCCCCAGGTCGCGACGGTGATGCCCCCGAAGCCGAAGGCGGCGGTAACGGCCCACCGCCAGCGCGCCAGGGCCCTAGCACCCACCACTACAGCGCTCATCCTCGCGCCGCGCCTCTCGCCGCGCCTCTCGCCGAGCTCACCGAGGTGCGGGCGCCTGCGTCCCGCTCGCCGTCCGGGAGCGGGTCACCCGACGGCATGCCGCTTGGGGCGGGACCTCACAGACCGGCCACGGCCGGCACCACCTCGCTGCCGAGGATCTCGAAATTGCGCATGTCCCAGGGTCGCAACAACCGGCCGTGGGCCACCTGGATACCGGTACCGGCCAGTTCTCCCAGCTCCTCGACGACCTGGCCGGCCCGCTCGCCCCGCTCGCCGAGGTCGAAGTTGTAAAGCGCCGTCTTTTCGATCTCGTCGTAGTCACGCCCCTCGGCCTCGCAGTGCGAGCGCAGGACCTCCAGCTTGTGAGCCAGGTCGGGGCCGCCGAAGAGGTTGCAGGCCTGGGCGTAGCGGGCGACCAGCCTCAGGGTCTTCTTCTCTCCGGAACCACCTATGAGTATCGGTGGGTGGGGCCGGCTGAGAGGCTGGGGCACGTTGAGGGTGCGCCCGAGACGGTAGTGGGCCCCCTCGAAGGGACCGTCGTCGCCCGACCACATCTGCAGGCAGATGCGGATCGTCTCCTCGAGGCGCTCGAACCGCTCGGCCGTCGGTGGGAAGAGCAGGCCCAGGCCGCGCGACTCCTCCTCGTTCCAGGCGGCACCGATCCCGAGCATGGCCCGGCCACCCGACAGGACGTCGAGCGTGGAAACGATCTTGGCCAGGAGGCCGGGGCTGCGGTAGACCGTCCCCGTCACCAAGGTGAGCAGGGACACCCGGGTCGTGTTGGCAGCCAGGAACCCGAGGGTGGTGTAGGCCTCCAGCATCTCGTGCTCCGGTGGGCCGATATGGCCGATCTGCCAGACGTGGTCCATGACAGAGACCCGGTCGAAACCGGCGTCCTCTGCTCCCCTGGCTATGGCAGCGAGGTTGGTGGCGAGGTCCCGGGGACCTCCGGGCCAGGTGTAATCCGGGATGTGCAGGCCAAGTTTCATGCGCTCGTTCTACCTCACGGCGGGGGTGTCGTAGCGGCCCGGGGACCGGACCGGGTGCCCCCGGCAGGCTCCTCCCGCCGCGCTCGCAGGAGCAAAGGACCGCCGCTGCCCCCCTCCGGCGGCGGCGCCGCACCCGGGCGCAGACTGCAGTCCGTGGCCGCCCTCAGCGCATGGCCGAGAAGCCGTCCTCGTACAGCCTGGCCGCCTCGCCGAGGCCGACGCCGGCGGCATAACCGTCGTCGAGCGGGCACACGCAAGCCGCCTGGCACACGGGAGGTACCACGTCGGTTCGGGGCTCGTGGCGCGCGACCAGGTCCTCGACGACCCGGACGTAGTCTGCCAGCTCGGGCGCCCTTGGCGGCCCTAGGTACAGCTCCCTCTGGCGGGTCACAGCCTCGACCACGTTGTAGCCCATCCCCCAGGAGGACAGCAGGTAGCCGCCGATGACGGGGTAGGTGGTGCCGATGTGGCGCTCCTCGGCCTCATCGGGGCTGGCGCCGGCCATGACGTCGGCCGCCACCTCGGCGAGCTTGGCAGGGGCCCTGTCCGCCACGACCAGCTCACCCACGGCGTGCAGGGTCCCGACGACGTTGGCCTCCGCCCTCGCCTGCACCCGGACGACCTGGCGCAGGGCGCCGGCCACGGACATGGAGTGGGCGTTGAGAGCCGGCAGCCAGCTCGCCGGCACCCCCTGGCCGGGTGTGAAGGCATGGAAGGCCGCCCCGGCCAGCGCTATGTCCCGCAGCGCCTCTATGCCCAGGTAGGCGACGGCCTGGCGGAGGTCCTTGATCTCAGTGCGCAAGCCGAAGAACGGCGAGTTGACCAGCTGGAGCACCTTGGCCACCATGGCGACGTCGCCGCTCATGACATCGGCGACGGCGGACGGGGAACACTCCTCGTCGCACAGGGCGTTGTCCACCGCCAGCAGGGTCGCAGGCAGGCTCGGCAGGGCGCCCACCGCCTCCACGAGGTGGCGGGTGGCGTCCCCGTGCAGCTTGCGCTGGAGCTCGGCCGCCCGGTTCACGGCTCTCGCCAGCTCGTCGGGCCCGCAGTCCTGGCGTAAGCAGAAGTTGGCCACGGGCAGGGCCCGCAGTGACGCCCCCCTGTCGCCGGGGCTGGCCATGGCGATACGGGCCGTCCGGGGGTGCTTGTCCTTGGTGACCCGCAAGAAGTTGGCAGCGCTCATGTCCCCCAGAGCCGAACTGGCCACTACCGCGTCGACCGGCCTCTCCGCCATGACGAACAGGGCCACCTCCGCTCCGGGGACGAAGGCCGTGTCCCACTCATCGTGGCACGCCCCGAAGTCCTCCCTCATGGCGTGCAGGTTGCTCACGTTGTCGTCCACGAAGAGGACGGAGATCACAGGGCGCTCCCTCGTCGGCGGTCAGTGCATCATCGGCACGAGGCGGGCCCACCCAAGGACCTGACCGGGCCCACCCGGGTTTCCACCCACGGGTTGACGACGGGGGCAGCGTTGCCGGCGGACACTTCGAACATGACCTTCACCGATTACGTCATCGACATCGCCCTCATCGCAATTGTCGTCCTCCAGGTGAGGGGGCGGCGCCTGACCACCCGCAACCTCCTGCTCCCTCTGGCCATCGTGGTGTGGGCCGCCGTGCCCTTCGTCAAGTCCGTCCCGACAGCCGGCAACGACCTGGTGCTGGTCGCCATCGGCACCGTGTCCGGCGCCGTCCTCGGTGGGCTGTGTGCAGCCTTCACCTCGGTCGCCCGGGACAAACAGGGCAACGTCATCGCCAAGGCCGGGGCCGCCGCCGCCGGGTTGTGGGTCCTCGGCGTGGGTGCCAGGTTCGCCTTCCAGCTGTACGCCACCCATGGCGGCGGGCCGGCGATAGGGCGCTTCAGCGCCGCCCACGCCATAACCGGCGCCGCCCCCTGGACCGACGCGCTGGTACTGATGGCACTGGCCGAAGTGGTCATGCGCACCGCCGGCCTGGCGCTGCGCACCTACCGGCTCATCGGCTCGCCGCTTCCCCGGGCAGCCTCGGGCATGATTGGTGCCGGTGACCGCTAGCCAGCCCGCCGCCACGACCCCGGCTCCCAGGACCGGCACCCCGGCGACGCCCGCAGGCCCCAGGGTGCCGGCCCCGGCGCACTGGGCCAAGGCCGCCTGGCAGGACGGGCTCGCGTCGGCGACCAACGTCGTCGGCCTGGGCCTGCTGCTGTGGGGCCTGACAGCACAGACGAGGCTCGGCCTGACCGGCGGCCGCCTCAGTGCCCTTGTCCTGCTCCTCCTCTCCGGTGCCAGCTGGGCCATCTGGGCGGTGCTCAGGCTCACGCCCTACCGCCGGGCAGCTCTCGCCGCCGCGCTGACCATGGGCTGCGCCGGGGGTGCGCTGGCGGCGTACAACATGCTGGCCGTCACCTTCATGGCGGTGGCCGCCCTGGCCGCCGGTACCAACTGGCCGCTGCGGGCGAGCGCTCGGGTGGTGGTCCTCAACACCGCCGCCATGGCGCTGGCTGTGGGGGTCACCCACCGCACCTGGGCCGACATGGGCAACGGTGTGGCCGCCGCCTTCGCCGGGCTGGTGCTCGGTACCAGCCGGCGTCAGGCCGCCGAGCGAGCAGGGCAGTCGGCCGAGGCGGAGCTGGAAGCCACCCGAGCCGAGCTCGAGCACGCCCGCGCCGAGGTCCTGGCCGAGCGCAACCGGCTGGCCAGGGAGATCCACGACGTCCTCGCACACACCCTGTCCGCACTCTCCGTACAGCTCGAGGCCTTCGACGCCGACCTGTCCGCTGGTGCCCCCGTAGCCGAGCTCGAACGCCGCCTGGCCGGGACCAAGACCCTCGTGCGCAGCGGACTGGCCGATGCCAGGAAGGCGGTGGCGGCACTGCGTGAGGACACGATGCCGCTGTCCGAACAGCTCGGGGAGCTGTGCAGGCTGAGCGGTGCCCTGCTCAATATCCACGGCGAGCGCGACCTGCCCGCTCCGGCCGCCCTGGCTCTCTACCGTGTCGCTCAAGAGGGCCTGACCAACGCCATGAAACACGCCCCCGGGCGACCACCGGTCGTGGACCTCGCCTTCGCCCAGGACGAAGTGGTCCTCAACGTGCGCAACCAGCTGGCCGGAGGCGCTCACCGCCCCCTTGCCGGGACGGGCGGCGGTTACGGCCTGCAGGGCATGCGCGAGCGGGTCCTCCTGCTCGGCGGGGAAGTGTCGGTCGGGCCCGACGGCGACCAGTGGGTCCTCACCGCCAGGGTCCCGGTGGCGGCATGAAGTCGGGCCCGCAGCCCGGCGGGACAGCGCCGTCGTGAGGGTGCTCATCGCCGACGACCAGCGGGTGGTGCGCGAGGGCCGGGCCGACATCGCCCGCGCTCTCGACGCCGCTACCGCCGGGCAGGCCGTGCTCGACCCTCAGGCGCAGGCGGCGCTCCTGGCCGCCGCCCGGGCCGTGCCTCCCGCCGGGACCAAGCCGGCC
>JAKACE010000026.1 GCA_021821705.1 Actinomycetes bacterium
CCGGCGGCGGGCGATGCCCCCGCGGCCCCGGCGGCTCCTGCTCCGGCCACCGCGCCCACAGCATCGGCCAGCCCGTCACCGGGCTCGGCGGTGCCCGAAGGGGACGAGCCCGCCGAGCTCGGGCCGCCCTCAGGGCCCACCGGCCCACCCCTCGACGCGACACCAGCCCGGGCGCTCGTCGCCATCTCCGCCAGCCGCTCGATGGCGACCGTCTCCCCGCTGGGAAGGGCCCTGGACGCACCCCGGTGGCGAAGCGTCACCGTGCCCAGCCCTGCGACCGTGGCCGTCCCCTCGTCCAGGTCCATCACCAGCGCCGTGTGCTCGTCCACGCCGAGGACCCAGGCGTCGTCGGGCAGCGACTCCTCCATCGTCGCCAGCCGCTGCTCACCGAGGTAGCAGAAGCGGGTGTCGTGGTTGCCGCCCTCGGCGTTGTCGTAGTGGGGTATCACCGCCACCCGCAGGCCGATGGCAGCCAGCAGGTCCAGGCCCTGGGCCCAGACGGGATCTTCACCGGCCTTGTAGACCTCGTAGACCGGCACCGTCCACGCGCCCAGGGTCAGAGCAGCGGCCGAGGCAAAGGTGATACTGCCCCCGCTGGCAAGCTTCTCCGCCAGGAGCTTGGGCATCACCGTCGCCTTCCACTGCCTGAGGGCGTAGGTCGGGCTGCCCGGACCGGCAAAGAGCCAGGACGACTCGGCTACCTGGGCCAGTGCCGCCTCGACCGCCAGGCTGCCCGCCGCCTCGCCTTCGGCCCGGCGCAACGACGCCACCTTCACGCCGCGCCCGACGCTCTCTCGAAAGTAGGCCACGGCCCGGGCGGAGATGTCGGAGGCGTTGGACTGGAAGCCGTAGGGGGTGTCCAGCAGGACGGCGGGCACCGCACCCGGGCCCAGCTGCTCGAAGCTGCGGCGATGGGCCCTGACCATCGTCGGCGTCGTCTCGCCCGAACCCATGATGGTGAGCAGGCGGGGCAGGTCTTGGCGGGACAGGTCTTGATGGGGCATTCCTAGCTTGTCCTGGCGTTACCCGGCCCGGTCCGGCCCGGCGCGTTCCGGCGTTATGGCGAGCACCACCCGCCGCTGGCTGACCATGTCCCGTTCGAACTCGTCCCAGTCCGGATGCTCGCCGGCAACCTGGGCATAGGTGTACCTCAACCAGGGCATGGCCTCGGGCAGGGCGACGATGTCGGCCCGTCCGTCGAGCTGCACCCACTGCCCGAAGAAGCCGTCGCTGAAGCTGCACAGGGACACCGAGGCGTCCTGGCGGACGTTGAGCACCTTCATGGCGCCCTGGCGCGTCGAGATGAGCACGCGACCGTCGTCTGAGACGGCATGGACCACGGGGGACATCTGGGGCCGGCCGTCGCGCCGGCGGGTGGCGAGCACCGATCGGTGGTTGGCCCGCAACCAGTCCAGGGCCTCAGCGAGCTCCATTGGTCTCCTCAGTCCAGCTCGTCGCCGTCTTGCATATCCTCTACGTCGCCGTCGCCCATAAGGACCGAAACGATGAGGTCCTGGAGCCAGGTGAGCACGTGGTACAGCATGTGGGGCGGGTCGTCGAGCTCCTCGGGGTCGTCGTCCTCCTGCACGTCCAGGAGCGTCCCCATCCACAACCGGACGTCGTTGAGCGCCCTGGCCCAGATGTCGACCTCCTCGGGGGTGAGCTCGGTCGCGTCGGCCGTCTTGGCCAGCGTCTCCAGGGCAGCCAGCTTGCTCTGCTCTAGCTCGGCCCCCACCATCTCCCGGTACTCGGCCTCGGCAGCCTCGTCCGAGGCATGCCCGGGAGGGAACAGCCGCTTGAAGGCGGCGTCGTGGCTGTCGGCGACAATGGCGTCGCGTAGCTGGGTCGTCAACTCGGCCAGGACCTGGCGGCTCTCTGCATCCAGGTGGACCTCGTAGTTGCCGGCCGGGGTGCGCACCACCGGGAGGTCCCGGCGGGCCGCGCTCAGCGGTCCTGCTCCATCGTCGCCCAGAGGCCGTGCTCGTGGAGGCGGTACACGTCGACCTCGGCGCGCTCCCGGGGCCCGCTCGACACCACCGCCTTGCCCTTGGTGTGCACGTCCATCATGAGCTTGTGGGCCTTGGCCTTGCTGTAGCCGAACAGCTTCTGCAGGACGAAGGTCACGTAGCTCATCAGGTTGATGGGGTCGTTCCAGACGATGACCTTCCATGGCCGGGCCAGGTCGGTGACCTCCGAGCTGGTCGGTTGCTGGACCTCTACCGGTGCCGCCGACGGCATCTGCGCCTCCTCTCGATCAGGTGTGGGCCAGCTCTCGGGCGCTCGTGACGCCCACCTGCACAGTCTGGTCCCGGGCCACAGGATCGTAGGCGTAGAGGCCCATGTTGAAGAAAACCATGGCCACCACCAGCACCGTGGCCCCCGTCAGGTGCACGGCGACCAGGGCGACGGGATCACCGGTCAGGTACTGCGTGTAACCGACCGCCGCCTGGGCCACCATGACGACCAGCAGCAGCTCGGCCCGTCGGAGCACTTCGCGGGGCACCCGCGCCCGGTGCATGGACCACATCGTCGCCACCGTGAGGGCGAGCAACAGCTCAACGGAGGTGCCGTGCAGTTGGGCCACGGTGTGAAGCGAGAAGCGGAACCTGGGCACCCCGGGCGCCCCGGCGTGAGGTCCGGTCGAGGTGACAAGCGTTCCGAGCGTGACCACCACGAACGTCCAAACGAGCATCGCCCTCCCGGCCAGGATGTGACCGTGCCGCACGAGGCGGCGGCCGGGTGCAGGTGCGGCCAGGCGACCTGGCCCCGTCTCGGCCCAACCGCCCGGTCCCCCGACGGCCGTCCTGGGCGGCTCCGGCCCCTCCTCATCGGGCTCCCGGGCCGCCACGACGCCCTCCCGGTCGGAGCCGGCAGGCCCCGGGAGCGGCGCGTCGGGGCGGCGGCACCGCTGGTAGAGCACGGCAGCGTCCACGACCAGGACCATGGCCAGCAGGAAGTGGGCCATGACGAACTGGGGGGCCAGCTTGTTGAGGACCGTCAGGCCGCCGAGCACGATCTCGGCGAAGACCCCGGCCACCAGGCCCCAGGACAGCCAGGCCAGGTCGTAGCGGCGGGGCCGGCGGCGCAGTGAGGCCAGGGCCACGAGCACGATGCCGATGGTGATCACCACGTTGACCAGGCGGTTGCCGAACTCGACCCAGGCGTGGAACTGCAGGGGCGCCACCACGCTCGTGGCCGTGCATGCCGGCCAGTCCGAGCAGCCCAGCCCGCTGCCGGTCAGGCGCACGGCCCCTCCGCTCACCACTCCTATCGCCAGTGCGGCAACGGTCACAGCCGCGCTCGTCTGGAGGAACCGGGGGGTGGCCGAAGTCACCCAAAGGCGCCTGGCGGCCCTGGCCGGAGCGTGCATCGCCACCGATGCTAGAGCGGCCCGGGACCGGGCAGGCACCCCGCCGGCTGAGCTGCTGGAGCACCCGGCCGGGAGCCGCTTTGTCGCGTATCTTTCGCAACCCCTAACCTTTGTCTGGTGGTCAGTAACGCAGCGGCTCTGAAGGTCCGCCCTACAGGCAGCCTGCCGGTGGTCGCGCCGGCGGCGGGCGCCGCTGTCGAGCCGCGCCCACGCGCCGCCCGGATGGGTGCCTACCTGGCGCTGACCAAGCCCCGGATCATCGAGCTCCTGCTCGTGACCACCGTGCCGACGATGGTGGTAGCGGCCGGCGGGTGGCCCTCGCTCAAACTGGTCCTGGCGACGCTTTTCGGGGGAGCACTCTCGGCGGGGGGTGCCAACGCCGGCAACATGTACCTCGAGCGCGACATCGACGCCGTCATGAACCGGACGTCGCGGCGCCCGATCGTGACAGGCGCTGTGGCTCCTGGTAACGCCCTGGTTTTCGCCATCGCACTGGAAGTGGTGGCGTTCGCGTCGCTGTGGCTGGCCGACAACCTGCTGTCGGCCGTGCTGGCCCTGGGGGCGGCACTGTTCTACGTGTTCGTCTACACGGCCCTGCTCAAGCGCCGCTCCCCTCAGAACATCGTCATCGGCGGTGCCGCCGGCGCCGTCCCGGCCCTGGTGGGCTGGGCGGCGGTCACCGGTTCGCTGGGCTGGGCACCGCTGCTGCTGTTCGCCCTCATCTTCCTCTGGACGCCACCGCACTTCTGGGCCCTGGCCATCCGCTACCGGGACGACTACGCCCGCGCCAGCGTTCCCATGATGCCGGTGGTACGCAGCCTCGGCCGCACCAGCGCGGAGATCATGGGCTACTCCGTGGCCACAGTGGCCTGCTCGGCCGCCTTCGGAGCAGTCGCCCACATGGGCTGGGCCTACTGGGCCACCGCTGCCCTGTCGGGGGCGGTGCTCGTCGGTCTCTCAGCCCGGCTGTGCGCCACCCGCACCCCCGCTGTGGCGATGCGGGTCTTCCACTGGTCCATCACCTACCTGAGCCTGGTGTTCGTCGCCATGGCCGTGGACGTGCTCCTGCGATAGGGCCGGCGGCCCTCACTCCCGGCGGCCCCACTCCCGGCGGCCCCACTCCCGGCGGCCCCACTCCCGGCGGCCCTCACTCCCAGCGGCCCTCACTCCCAGCGGAACGCCCACGCAGCCAGGGCCGGGGCGCTGACCGCCCAGACCGCCAGCACCACCCAGGCGTGCACCGGCACCCCGGGCGCGGCACCGAGCGTGCCCCGCATGACCTGCGTCAGGGCGTCCCCGGGCAGCAGGTCAGCGAAGGCACGCAGGGGGCCCGGGAGCTTGGCCAGCGAGAAGATCATGCCGCCGAGGAAGAGCAGGACCAACCAGAGGGCATTGGCGAGGGCGAGGACCACGTCGGCACGCATGGTCCCCGCCAGCAGGAGGCCCAGCCCGGCAAAGGCCGCCGTGCCGGCCACGGCTCCGCCCACCACGGCAAGGCTGACGCCTCCGGCCCCCGAGGTCTGCGCCCATGGCCGCCAGCCGAGCGCCAGGCCGACGGCGACGATGAGGACGACCTGGAGCAGCTCGATGGCCACGACCGAGAGCACCTTGGCCACGACCAGGCGCGGGCGCCCGAGAGGGGTGACGCCCAGGCGTTTGAGCACCTGGTACTCACGCTCGAAGCCGGTCGATATGCCCAGGCTCACCATCCCGGTGGACATGATGGCCAGGGCCAGCATGCCCGGCACCAGGAACGAGAGCTGGTTGCTCGGCTTGGGGAAGACCTTGGTCAGGGCCAGGAAGGCAAGCAGGCCCAGGGGAATGCCCAGGTTGAGCAGCAGCGACTCGCCCCTCCGCATCGTCATGCGGGTCTCGGCCAGGGCCTGGGCGGCGAGCGCCCTCACCGGGGGGCCCCGTCGCTACGGCGCCGTCCGCCCCGGTGCCCGCCGGCCCGGCGCCCGGCGCGTCCTGGGCCACCGGTCCCGCGTCCGGCCCTGGCCACTTCGGCGCCCGGCCGGTGCCCGTTCGTCGTGCCCCCCTCGACCGGCGCCTGACTCGAGGCGCCTGCGCTGAGAGCGAGGTACAGCTGCTCCAGCGACGGCCGTCCCGCCTTCATCTCGGTCAACGGCAGCGAACGTTCGGCCAGCCAGGACGCCACTGCCGCCACCGCCGCAGGGCTCGCCCCTGTCGGGGCCGCATAGGACCCGGGCGAGGTCTCCACCACCGGGGCCCCGAGCCGCTGCGCCAGCGTCGAAGTGTCCAGCGCCGGGGTGGACGACCAGCGCACCTCGGCAGGGCCGGCCGCCGCCGCCAGCTGGTCGAGAGTCCCGGCCGCCACGACCCGGCCCCGGCCCATCACCACCACCTGGGTCGCCAGCCGCTCGGCTTCCTCCAGCTCGTGGGTGGTCAGGACGGTGCACGCCCCCCGCTCGCGCAGCGAGGCCACCGCGTCCCTGATGACCAGTCTCCCCTCGGGGTCCACGCCGGAGGTGGGCTCGTCGAGGAAAGCCACCCTCGGTCGGCCGACCAGCGCCAGTGCCAGCGACAGCCTCTGCTGCTCCCCGCCCGAGAGCCGGCGCCACGCCGTGCGGCCGGCCCGATGCAAGCCCACCAGGTCCAGCAGCTCCTCGGGGTCCTCGGGGTTGTCGTAGTAGCTGGCGAACAGGCGCACCGCCTCGCGCGGGCCCATGCCGGGGTAGACGCCGCCCCGCTGGAGCATCACACCGATGTGGGGGGCCAGCTGCGAACGCTGGCTCGCAGGGTCGTAGCCCAGGACGCGCACGCTGCCGCCGGACGGCCGGCGGTAACCCTCGGCGGCTTCGACCGTGCTGGTCTTGCCTGCGCCGTTTGGCCCGAGGAGGGCGACGACATCCCCCGGCCCGGCACTGAGATCCACGCCATCGACGGCCACCAGGTCGCCGTAGCAGACCCTCAGGGCACGGACCTCCACGGAGGCGTCGGGCGCAGCGGTCATCACCAGCACGGTAGCGGCCATGCCGTCGGGACGGGCCGTGTGCCTCGGACCAGGGCATACAGCCGAAGCGACGGGGCCGGCAGCTGTTAGCTTCGTGCGGGTGATCGACGTACGCCGGCTGCGCACAGACATCGAGCAGACCAAAGCGGCACTGGCCCGCAAGAGGGTCCCGGCCGACGAGGTGGAACGGGCCGCCGCCCTCGACGCCGCCGCCCGCAGGCTGGCCACCCAGTCCGACGAGCTGCGGGCGCGGGTCAGGTCCGTGTCAAAGCAGGTGGGCGAGGCGATGAAGGCGGGCCGGCCGGAGCAGGCCGAGACCCTCAGGGCCCAGAGCAAGCAGCTGGGCGACGACCTGGCCGTGGTCGAGCGGGAGGCGACGGGCGTCGACGCCGCACTGCGCGACGCCATGCTCCGGCTGCCCAACATACCGGCCGACGACGCGCCCGACGGCGCCTCCGAAGCCGACAACGTGGTGCTGCGCACCGTCGGCTTCGACCCTGCCCGCTACGGGCCGCACAACCGGGTGCCGCACTGGGACATCGGCAACGAGCTGGGCATCTTGGACCTCGAGCGGGGCGCCAAGATCTCCGGGTCGATGTTCCCGCTGTTCCGCGGTGCCGGTGCCACCCTGGCCCGGGCGCTGTGCCAGCTCGCTCTCGACCGCAACTCCGACGCCTTCACCGAGGTACGGCCGCCGTCGCTGGTGCGCACGCCGGTGCTGGAGGCGGTAGGCCAGCTCCCCAAGTTCGCTGACGACGCCTACCACATCGAGCGCGACGACCTGTGGGCGGTCCCCACGGCCGAAGTACCGCTCACCTCCATGAGGGCCGGGGAGATAATCGCCGAGGACGAGCTACCCCTACGGCTGATGGCGTACACCCCGTGCTTCCGCCGGGAGGCCGGCGCGGCCGGGCGCGACACCCGGGGCCTGCTGCGTGTGCATGAGTTCGACAAAGTCGAGATACTCTCCGTTTGCACCCGCGCCCAGGCGCCCGCCATGCACGAGGAAATCCTCAGTCGTGCCATAGGGGCCATCGAAGCATTGGGCCTTCCCTACAGGGTGCTCGACATTTGCACGGGCGACCTGGGCCAGTCCCACGCCCGCAGCTTCGACGTCGAGGTATACGCGCCGGGCTGCGACATGTGGCTCGAGGTTTCCTCGGTGTCCTGGTTCAGCGACTACCAGGCCAGGCGGGCCGGCATCCGCTACCGGCCCGTTGCAGGCGGTCCCAACCAGATATGCGACACGCTCAACGGGTCGGCTCTGGCGGTCCCCCGGGTATGGGCGGCCTTGGTCGAGACCTACCGCCAACCTGACGGCTCGGTGGCCCTCCCCGATTGCCTGCACCCTTATTTTCGGGGAGCCACCTCTATCACTGCTAGCGTCGCTACGTAGGAGCCCTAGCGGAAGGCACGCTCGTGATCGAGGTCCGGCACCTTACCAAGCGTTTCGGAGCAAAGATCGCCGTCGACGACCTGAGCTTCAATGTCCGCAGCGGGACCGTGACGGGGTTCCTCGGGCCCAACGGCGCAGGCAAGACCACCACCCTGCGGACCATCGTCGGCCTTGCCCACGCCGACCAGGGCGACGCCCGCATCGACGGCGTCGCCTACCGTGGCCTTCCCGCCCCGATGCGCCAGGTCGGGGCCCTCCTCGAGGCCAAGGCGTACCACCCCGGCCGCAGGGCCCGCGACCACCTGAGGGCGCTGGCCGTCGCCGGCCGTATCCCCACCTCGAGAGTCGACGAAGTGCTCGGCATCGTCGGCCTGAGCGACGTGGCCGGCCGCCGCGCCGGCGGTTTCTCGCTCGGCATGGCCCAGCGCCTGGGCATCGCCGCCGCACTGCTGGGCGACCCTCCGGTGCTGCTCTTCGACGAGCCGGTCAACGGGCTCGACCCCGAAGGCATCGTCTGGGCCCGCAACCTGATGCAGAGCCTGGCGGCGCAGGGAAGGACCGTGTTCGTCTCCAGTCACCTGATGAGCGAGATGGCGCTCACGGCGTCGCACGTGATCGTGATCGGGCGAGGGCGCCTGATCGCCGACTCGAGCATCGAGGACATCGTAAATGGCAGCTCCCGCACCTCGGTGAGGCTGCGCACACCCGAGCCGGAGCTGGTGCTGCCCCGCCTGGAGGCGGCCGGGGCGGTGGTGGCCCGCAACGGCGACGGGGCCATCACCGTGACCGGGCTGGCCGCCCCGGCCGTGGGCGACCTGGCGTTCCAGGCCGGCGCACCGGTGCACGAGCTGGTGACCGTACAGGCGTCGCTGGAGGAGGCGTTCATGGAGCTCACCCAGGGTGCCGTCGAGTTCGGTGCCGGCGCCGCCCCTACAGGCGGGGCCCTGGCGGGCGCTGCCCCGGCAACCTGGCCGACCGCTACCCAGGCACCCTGGGCGAGCCCCGGTGCACAGACGGCCCCAGGACCGGAGGAGCACTGATGGCCTCCACTCTCACCGCCGCAGGGACCAGCGCAGGGGGCGACCCCGGCCTGGCCGACACCATTGCCTCGGAGTGGGTCAAGCTGCGCACGCTGCGCACGACGCTGGTGACGATCACCCTGGCGGGGTTGTTCGCCGTGGGGCTCTCGGCTCTGGTCTGCTTCCTCGTGGCGTCCCATGGGGCCCAGCCCAACACCCCGGCCCCGCTCCAGGTCATCCAGGGCGGATGGGAGCTGGCCCTGCTGAGCGTGATGGTCTTCGGGGTCATGGCCGTGACCAACGAGTTCTCCAGCGGCCTCGCTGTGTCGACCTACCTGGCGACGCCGAAACGGACAAGGGTCCTGGTGGCCAAGGTGGTGGTGTTCACGGTCGTGGTCCTGGTCGCCACCGAGGTGTTCAGTTTCGTCGACTTCTTCCTCGGGCACGCCATCATCAGCGCCTACCCGGCCTTCCCCGACGTGTCGCTCTCGGACAGCAACGTCCTGCGCTCCGTGGTGGGGATGGGTATCTTCGCCACCCTGCTCGGCTTGCTCGGCATGGGTGCCGGGGCCATCATCAGGCACACGGCGGGCGGGATCGCCGCCTGCGTCGGCTTCATCTTCATCCTCCCAGGGCTGCTCTCAGCGCTGCCCGCCTCGTGGAGCAACCCCATAGGCGAGTACTGGCCCACCCAGGCCGGGCGCAGGCTGATCAGGGTCGCCCAGGGAGCCCACGACCTGACGGCCTGGTGGGGGGCCGCCGACCTGGCGGCCTTTGTCCTCGTGCTGCTCGTCGCAGCCGCCGTGGTCCTCGACCGCCACGACACCTGAGCCCTGACCGGCGCTGCCGGCATGAGCGTCCTTCGGGCAGGCCCGACGGCGCCCCTGCCCGGTGCGGTAGCGCCCCGGTGGGGCGTCCCGGCGAGGCGGCGGCCCGGGCCCGCCGCCCTGCCCACCGCCGCCTGGGCCGCACTGAGCTTGGCCGTTGCCGAACAGGCGTGCCGCCTGGGTCACAGCCGGCGTCGGCTGTGGACGCTCACCGGGGGCGCCATTATGGACCGATGCTGCTCTCACCCCAACCTCCCGCCGGTGCGGCCCGGCCGAGCACACCGTGACCGGGCCCACCGTCTGGCTCGTCAGGCACGGCGAGACCGATTGGAGCCGAAGTGGCCGGCACACCAGCCGGACCGACCTCCCCCTCACCGAGCGCGGCCGCCAGGAGGCCCTGTCGGTCAGGGCCATGCTCGCCGGCCGCGGCTTCGACCTCGTGTTCTCCAGCCCGATGCAGAGGGCGCGCACGACGGCCCAGCTGGCCGGCTTCGAGGCCGAGGTGGACCCTGATCTGTCCGAGTGGGACTACGGGGACCTCGAGGGGCTGACGACACCCCAGGTCCGCCAGCGCTACCCGGGATGGACGATCTGGAAGGGCCCGTGGCCGGGTGGCGAGGACGACGCCGCCGTAGCCTCCCGCGCCGACCGGGTGGTGGCGAGAGCGCGGGCGCTCGGCGATGGCGGTTCGGCTCTGCTTTTTGCCCACGGTCACATCCTGCGGGTGCTCGCTGCCCGCTGGACGGGCTGCCCACCGACCTATGGGCGGTTGTTCTCCCTCGGCACGGCCACGGTCAGCGTGCTCGGCTGGGAGCACGGTGAGCCTGCCGTGGACCGTTGGAACGTGCCACCGGACTTCGCCCTGAGGCGCTCCGAGGCCGTCCCGGCGTCCGGAGCGGAGGTCTGAGCGTGGGACCAGGCATACCGACCGGGCAGCCCCAGTGGCCCTCGAACAGCCCCGGATGGCCGCAACCGAGCCCACCGGCAGGACGCGGGTGGCCCGGCCAGCCCAGCCCCGGCCAGCCCAGCCCCGGCCAGCCCAGCCCCGGCGAGGGCGCACGCACCCCTGGGCAGGCAGGGCCCGAGCCGGGCGACCAGGTCGGCATCCCGCTCGGGGCCACCTGCTACGAGCACCCTGACCGCATGGCCAGTTCCGTATGCCGGTCCTGCGAGCGGCCCATCTGCGCCGAGTGCATGGTCGAGGCACCCGTCGGCTGGCAGTGCCGGCGCTGCGTCCGGGCCAACGCCAGGCGCTCCCCCGTGACCCGGTACCGCCCAGGCGCCCTGCGCCAGCCAGCACTGCGCTCGGCCCCGGTCACGATCGCCATCGTCGTCGCCTGCGTGATCGTCTTCGCCGTGACCCAGAGCTCGCCCGGGGTCGTGGACCAGACCGTCGAGTGGGGCTTCCAGATCGCCAATGGCCAGTGGTACCGGCTCTTCACGGCCATGTTCGTCCACTACAACGCCCTGCACATCGGCATGGACATGCTCTCTCTCGTCATCGTGGGCAGGGTGGTGGAGCCCGCCATCGGGCACTGGCGCTTCCTCGGGCTCTACCTGGTGGCAGGCGTGGCCGGCAACGTGGCCTGCTACGCGCTCACCGCGCCCGATGTCGGCAGCGCCGGGGCCTCGGGGGCCGTCTTCGGGCTCTTCGGGGCCTACTTCGTCCTGGCCCGGCGGGCATCGGTCAACACCTCGAGCATCGTCACTGTGATCGTGCTCAACCTGGTGATCGACTTCCAGGTCCCGGGCATCTCCTGGGAGGCACACGTCGGTGGCCTGATCGCAGGCTTGGCGGTGACCATCGGCTACGTCTGGGCCCGGCGCCGGCGCCGCCCGGTGGTGCTCGACGTGGGGGTGCTGGCGGCCTGTGCCGTCGTGCTCGGGCTGGTCATGCTGCTACCGCCCGGTGCTGTCAACCTAGGATGATTGC
>JAKACE010000027.1:0-9975 GCA_021821705.1 Actinomycetes bacterium
CACCTCGATCACCGGCAGGATGATGGGCACGATGACCATCCGTAGCCTTTGCCACGGGCCGGCCCCGTCCATGAGGGCCGCCTCCTTCACCTCCACCGGCACGTCCTGCAGCGCGCTGTAGAGCAACAGGGTGAAGAAGGGCACCCCGAGCCAGATATTGGCTATGAGGACCGTCCACAGCGCCAGGTGCGGGTTGTCGAGCCAGTCAACGGGGTGGTGGGCGATGCCGATGTCGAAGAGCAGCTGGTTCACCGCCCCGCCTTCGACCTGGAACAGGAACTTGAAGATCACCCCGGTAACGATCAGCGGCAGCAGCCAAGGCACGATGATGAGCGAGCGCGCCAGAGTCCTGCCCGGGAAGCGCAACGTGAAGAGCAGTGCGAGAGCAAACCCGATGACGAACTGGCCGAACAGGGATCCGGCGGTGAACTCGAAGGTGTGCACGATGGCCGCCTGGCTCGTAGGGTCACCGAGCACGTACCGGTAGTTGCCGATGCCGGCGAAGGGAGCCGTGAAGTGGGCAATGGTCGCCGGCGACGTCTGCTCGAAACTGAGCATGATGTTGTAGACGATTGGCAACGCGAACGCGAACAGTATGTAGGCGACGGCCGGGGCCAGGAACAGCCAACCGGCGATCCTGTGCTTGCGCCACGCCGTCATGCCCCGGTGATGCCCGCTCGGCACTCCAGCCGGGGCGGTCAGTTCCGTCCCACCGGCAACGACCACGGCGCCGCCCTTGCCGGCCGCCCCGGCCCGCACGGCCGCCTGAGCCGGCCCGGGCCCCTCCGGCCCCACGCCGTGCCTGCCCCCTTGCGCCATGTGGCTAGCTCGCTCCTGTGCTCAGGGAGCGCAGCGCGCCCCCTTGCCTCAGGTAAACGGGTATGCGCCCGAGCGGGGCCGGAGCCACCGTCCAGCCGTGGGCCTTGACCGGCTCGCCCGTCCACGCGTCGAGCCACTCCGCCCCCTCGGGCAGGTACACGTCGCGCTCTCGCGCTCCCTGCTCGGTCACGGGGGCCACGAGGATGTCCGGGCCGAACATGTACTGGTCGGCCAGGGACCACGCGGCCGGCTCGCCAGGGAACTCGAGGAACATGGCGCGCATGGGCGGCAACCCGGTGGTGCTGGCCGTGGCCATCTGCTCCATCACGTAGGGCCGCAACCGGTCGCGCAGCAGCAGCTGTTCGCGTATATGGGATAGGGCTTCCTCGCCGAAGGACCACACCTCGTTCGGGGCACCCGTCTGGCCCGAACCGACGAGGGGCCCGGGCTCCCTGACCCCGTGCGCCCGGAACAGGGGGCAGAACGCGGCGAACTGGAACCAGCGCACGACCAGCTCGCGGAAGTACCCCGTGGCCGGGTCACCCCCGCGAAACCCCCCGATGTCGGTGGTCCACCATGGGATCCCGGATATGCCCATGTTCAACCCGGCCGGGATCTGCACCCGCATGGCCTCGAAGGTCGAGTCGATGTCGCCTGACCAGACCGCGGCTCCGTAGCGCTGGCTGCCTGCCCATGCCGACCGGCACAGGAGCAGCACGTCCTCTTCGCCCTCCGAACGCAGGCCTTCGTAGAAGCCCCGGGCGTGCTCGCGCGGGTACACGCCCTGCACCTCGGCCCCGGCGCCCAGGTGGTAGCGCGCCCCCTCGGGGTTGTCTGCGAGGATCTCGGGCTCGCAGGCGTCCAGCCAGAAGGCCTTGATCCCGTACCGGAAGTACCCTTCCCTGACCTTGTCCCAGATATAGGCGCGGGCCTCGGGGTTGGTAGGGTCATAAAAGCGCACGAAGCACTGGTCGTCGGTGCCCTTGTCCCACGACGCCAGGTGCAGCGGCAGCCCGTTGAGGTTGCCCACCATCAGGGCACGCCGGTCCATCTCGGCGTAGTTGGCACTGGCGGGGTTGACCGTCGGCCAGACAGACACCATCAGCTCGGTGCCCATCCCGGCCAGCTCCGCCACCATCGCTCCCGGGTCCGGCCACTCGGAAAGGTCGAAGCGCCACTCCCCCTGGCGCGTCCAATGGTAGTAGTCGCACACGATCACCGACAGCGGCAGGCCGCGGCGCTTGTACTCGCGAGCCACCTCCAGCAGTTCGCTCTGGTCCCGGTAACGCAGCTTCGACTGCCAGAAGCCCGAGGCCCACCCGGGCAACATGGGCGGCAACCCCGTCGCCGTCGCGTAATGGCTGACGATCTGTGCCGGAGTGGCGGCCGTCGTCACCCAGTAGTCGACCTGGCGGGCCGCGTCCGCCGTCCACCTGGTGCGGTTGGCGGCCAGCTCGGCGCGCCCGGTGCCGGGCATGTTCCAGAGCAACCCGTAGCCCCGGCTCGAGAGCACGAAAGGCACGCTGACCTCGGTGTTGCGCTGGACGAGATCCACCACCGCCCCTTTTTGGTCGAGCAACCCGTGCTGGTGCTGGCCCAGGCCGTAGATGCGCTCGGACGGATGGGAGGCGAAGGAGACCTCGCAACCCAACAGGTCGCCGCCCGCCGGACGGTAGCGCCGCTGCGGCGGCGAGGTGAAGTGGGGCACGCTCTCGGCCAGGAGCTGCGTGCCGCCGGCACGCGAGAAGCGCACCAGAGGGGGAAAGGGGGTGAAACGGTCCTCGGGGTTGTCGCGGACTTCGACGACGAGCTCACCGTTGTACAGCCGGGCCCGGTCCTCCAGCACCTCCACCCGGGCCCCGCTGTCACCTGCGCCCACCAGAGCGCTCCCCGGCGTCTCGGTCACGGACGGCCCGAGGGTCGAGCGCACCCGAGCGCTGTCCTCGCCCCAGGCGTCCACCTGGAGGACCTCGCCACCCTGGAGCACCGTGAAGCCGCTACGGCCGGCTATGTATGTTGCCAACTCTCCTCCTCGGGCCAAATGTGCGCGGCTGCTCCAGCCGGCGACTGTCTGCTGTAGCGGCCCAGGGCCCTGGTCGCTCGCCCGGCAACCGGGCCTGCCGGGCCCGGGCCCAGGCCCGGTGTACCGGCACGGCCCCGAACTTCGCTTGCCTGCTCATGGCCTAGCGCCACTGCCACCTGTGGGCACCCAGACCCGCATCGGTGCCGTTCCCCGGTTGCCTCTGGCGAAATAGGGCACGAGGGTCAGCCTCTGTGCACCCCCTGCCTGCTCGGCCTGGGCGTCAGCCCCCTGCTCGGCTGCTGCGCCCTCGTAGAGCGGCCCGGCCCCAGGTCCTGAGCGCCGCCCGGTCGCGCTGAGCGCCACCTTTACGTAGCCATCGAGGCCGGCAGGGACATCGGCCGTCGGCTCGGGCCGGTGACCGGCGTCCAGGGTGATGTCCTCGAGCGCTGTAGCGCCGTCCAGGTCGTGGCCCTCGAGGCAGTAGACCAGTGGCCCGCGTTGCAGCGCAGCGCAGCCCCGTACGGCGTCTATGCGAGGGTGCGCCACCACCGTCCGGACCGCGACGGGCTGCGACAGTTGCAAACGGTCGCCTGCTTCCCAGCGCCGGGTCACGGTCGCGTACCGGCCCGCCCAGGCCGGCTCCAACGCCCGCCCGTTGAGCGCCATGCGCACCTGCCCGGGCCCCACCCACTCCGGGGCACGCACTGTCAGGGCCCATTGACGGGGCGAGCTGCACGCCCTGAGCTCGATCTCGAGCTCACCGTCCCATGGGTGACCCGACCGCACGCTCAGATCCACCGCCCCGCCCGGCACACCGGTCGAAACGGCGCCGCTGAAGGGCATGTGCAGCTGGAGGCCGGTGCCGTCCCGGGTGACCAGATAGGCCTGGATGCTCGCCATCAGGCGGGCCAGGTTCGGTGGGCAGCAGGCGCACTGGTACCAGGGGCGGCGGCGGCGGGGGGAGTCCTCGTCGGCGTCGTCGTGGTCGGTCCTCAAGTGCAGGGTGTTCGAATAGAAGAAGTCGGTGCCCTGGCGTGACGAGCTCCCGGCGATCGTGTTCCACAGCACGCGTTCCATGGCCTCGGCGTAGCGGGCCTCGCCGGTCGCCAGCAGGAGGCGCCAGTTCCACTGGAAGCTGGCAATAGCCGCGCACGTCTCGGCGTAGGCGCGGTCGCTCGGCAGCTCGTAGGCGTCTCCGATGGACTCATCGCGATGGCGCGAACCGTGGGCACCTGTTATGTACGTCTTGGTCCCGAACAGGTCCTCCCATATGGCTTGCGATGCGCCGAGCAGTTCGCCGTCGCCCGTCTCGGTGGCGACGTCCACGACACCGGCTTGGAGGTAGAGCTCGCGCACGGCGTGGCCCGTGGCGGTCGAACGCTTGCGGACCGGGACGTGGTGCAGGAAGTAGGACAACGGGAAGCGGCTGTCGCCCAGCAGGCCCGAGGTGGGAAGGTCGACATCCTGCCTGCCGCGCAGTTCCACCTGGCGCCGGGCCAGTGCCAGCGGCGCCTCGTCCCCGGTGAGCCGGTAGTACTCGACCAGCGCCGTCTCCACCAGCGGGTGACCGTCCACCCCTGCCAGGCCTGCGTCGCCGTCGACGACAGAGAAAGTGCCCAGGAGGTGCCGGACGAGCTTGGCGGCCACTGCGCAGAGGCGCTCGTCACCACCTGTTCGTTCCGAGGCCACGGCCGCCTGCACCAGGTGGCCGGCGCAGTAGAGCTCGTGCCCCCAGCGCAGGTCCTTCCACGCCAGTTCCGGGTGCTGGCCCTGCGTCCAGGAGTTGAGGTAGCCGTCCTCGCGCTGAGCACGCCCCATGAGGGCGGCGACGTCGGCGACGAAGGCCGCCACCTCGGAGCCGGTGCCTCTTACGCTGTCCCAGGCCGCCGCCTCGAGCGTCTTGTAGATGTCCGAGTCCGAAAAGTGCATCCCCTCGTGTGGAGCACCACCGACCAGGCCTGCCGCGACGTGCTCCATGTTGCGTACGGCCCCCGATGCCACGACTTGGTCGACACAGTGCGGGAGGGTGTGACGGCTGTTGCGCGCCTGCCACTCGCCGAGGGCTCCGGCGGGCCCCAGGACCACCTCGCGCACACCGAGCGGCCACAAACGGCCCAGGGCAGCGCTCGTCGGACGGACCGGCCCGTCCCCGGCACCCCGTGCCCAGCCCGGTGGGGCCGACGGCCGCGCCCTGCCTCGCTCCATAGTGCCTCCTCGAGACCGTTGCGGAAACGTTACCTCAACCAATTCAGGACGTCAAGGCCCCATTTGGGCTACATTCGTTGGCCAGCTGGCGCCCCGGCACAGCCGAGTTTGGGTGAGCGCTTCCTCAGTGCAGCCGGGGCTGCCGCCCGCTGACCGGCCTTGTCGACGACAGGCCCGGCGCTGCCCTCGGCCCCCGACGGGCCGCACCGCCCCACCGGCACGCCCTCGGTCGGCGCCGGCACCCGGGGCATATGCTGGCTCCGTGCCCGCCGGACGGCCTCCTACCCTCACCGAGGTGGCACGCCTGGCCGGCGTGTCGCTGACCACGGCATCCAAGGCTGTAAACGGGCGTGACCGCATATCGGAGGCCACCAGACGACGCGTGCTACGGGTGGCCCGGGAGTTGTCCTACGCGCCAAACCTCGTAGCAAAGAGCTTGGTAAGTGGCCGCAGCAGCATTATCGGCGTGCTGCTGCGCGACCCCATGGTCCACCGCTTCGCCATGCCCATCCTGATCGGGGCACAATCGGTCGTCGAACAGAGGGAGTTCTCCGCCGTTGTGGCAGACGCGCGCGGCGTCGTGGACCGCCTGACCGACCTCGCCGCCGTGTTCCGCCGACGCAACGTCGACGGCCTGCTTGTCGTGGGCGACAACCAGGGCAAGTCACCTTCGATCACGGCGTCGGCCAGGATCCCCTGTGTCTATGTGTACGGGCCGACGACCCACAGCCGCGATGTCGTGCATTCCACCGACGATTTCGCCGGCGCCGCGACTGTCGTGCACCACCTCGTCGGCCTCGGTCGCTTGCGTATCGCCCACGTCACCGGTCCCGACCACGCTTCTGCCGTCGAGCAGCGCGTGCTCGGTATCACCACTCACCTGAGCGAGCACTGCATGCGGCTGGACGGCGACATTGCCTACCGCCCATGGTCCCAGCGCTGGGCCCGCCTGGCCGCCCGTGACCTGCTTGCCGCCCGGCCCGATATCGACGCCATCGTCTGTGGCTCCGACCAGCTCGCTGCCGCCGTGCTCGAAACGGTCGTCGCCACCGGGCGAAAAGTGCCCGACGACGTGGCCATAACCGGCTACGACAATTGGGCTGTCTTCGCCCAGGAGACAGACCCCGCCTTGACCACCATCGACATGGAGCTCGAGCACCTGGGGGCCACCGCGGTCAACGACCTGTTCGCCATGATCGACGGTCAACGGGTGGGGGGCGGCACACGCCACCACGAAGGGGCCCTCGTGGTACGGGGCTCGACAGATCCCCGTCCTTCCTGACCCCTGGCGCCCGCCTCAGGCCTGCTCGTCCTCCTCGAAGGCCTCGACTCGAGCGAAGGGCCGCCACGAAAGGAACCACGCCGCTATCGGCAGGCCGATGAACTGGAAGGCTTTGACCGTCTGCTCGTCGACGGTGAAGGCTTTCGGCCCGTGGGTTGCCAGCACCCAGTTGGCGATCGTCGCCGACAGCAGGAGGTACCCCACCCACAACAGTGGCCGGGCCCCCGCCGGCAGGTTGCGGCTCGCTCCCCTCGTGAACTCGGAATCGGTCAGTAAGCAGTAGCCGAGCCCGACTGCAAGCAGCACTGTGCTCGGAAGGCCGGCGAGACGACCGAGGAGGCCGACGACGTCACCCTGGGTCGATACCAGCCAGCTGAAACCGACAAGGGCGCCCAACCAAACGGCGGTGTGGGTGCTCATGGTACGCGCCGCGCTTATGGCGTACGCGGCAACGCAGACCGTCAGAGCGGCGTCGAACAGGCCGGGCTCGAAGCCCCACTCATGGCCGAAAGCCTCCGGTAGGAAGAAGAACTCCGCCCATATGGCCACCATGGCCAAACCCATGCCGGCTTCCCTCATCGCGCCCCGACCGTGTCGTGACCGCCATACCAACGCCGCCGCCGCCACCAGGGCAACGCCCCAGAAGACGGGGCTCGAGATGCTCGTCCAGTTGGCGGGCAGATCCAGGACGTTGCCGCCCACACCCGGGAAGTTGGTGTCGAGGAACTGCTGAGACCCGTACACGGCCAGCGATACCAGGACAGGCAGGGCCAGCACCAGGGCGGAGCAGTACACGACCCGCTCTCGCATTTCCTCGCTCGCACGGGCCCGGGGACGGTAGTGGTGGGCGGCGTAAGCCAGCACAGCCAGCAGCGCCAGCCCGGCCAGGGTCCGGGCCACCGCCGCCTCCCGCTGGCGGAAGAAGAGGTACCAAACCTGCGCTTTGGCGCCGACCTCGAACCAGAGCTTTACGGCCAACAGCACCACCAGCGCCAACTTCGCCGCCCACGGTGCCAGGCGCCAGAACGGGCCACTGGCGGCTTCGGCGACGCTGTAGCTCAGCTCGACGACGGCCAGGACCGACACGAACACCATGGGGAAGAGCACGACGTCGACGTTGAGCAGGGCGGCATGCAGCTGGGTTGGGATGGTGAGCGGCGTGCCTGCGGCCATCTGGCCCGTCTGAGCCCAGAGGTCGGCGCCGAAGAACAGGGCCGCTGCCACGCCGGCCACCGCCAGGGCGACCGGCCGGCAATAACGGTCGACGGACGGCCAGCGACCCAGTCCGGGCGCGAGGACCAAGACGGCAGGCACCAGGCAGTAGGTGCCCAGGGCCAGGCCAGGGGCCCACCTGATCGCCAGCGAGGAGCTCACGGGCAGCACCTGGGGGTGCGCCACGACCGAATTGAGCACGACGAAGACCACGGCGACCACCAGACGCACCCTGAGAGCCGAGTTGTAAGCCCCCAATAGGATGACCAGCCAGGCAACGAAGAAGGCCACCAATGTCACCGGCACCAGGGCCAGGGGTGCCGCCGCAGGGTAGGAGGCGGTACCGACGTCGACCAAGTCCCCTGCGCGCCAGGCGTCGTTGAACACCACCGACGCCAGCATGGCCACCAGGGCGAGCAGGCCGCCGGCGGCGACGGCACGCGGGGCTCCGCTGAGACCAGCGAAGGACAGCCTCCCCTTCTTCATCGGCTCACCCAGTACCACCTGGTAGGCCATGCGCAGAGGGGCAGTAGCCCTGGATGACAACGCGGTCGGCGTACCCTCTCCCGCACCCCCGCCAGGCACACCGGCGCCGGCCGTAACTTCGGCCACCTGTCCGCTTATGGGCCTCATGGCATCACGCTCCCGCGCCCCCTTTGAGCACCCGCACCGTGTACAGGTACGGCGACCCGTACTCGACGAGCTCGGCCGCCCCGCTGCGGCCGAAGGCCTGAGCCAGGTTGTTCGAGCTCCCAGCCCCCGGGAGCTGCAAGAGGCCCACCAGCTCGCCCGTACGCAGGTCGTCCATTGTGATGGTGTGGTCCTGGTTGTCCAGATCCTCGTTCCTGCCCCGCTGGGCCACGACGAGCATGCCCCCGATGACGGTCAGGGGCCCGTCGGGAGCCGTGCGCAGGGTCGCCGACCACAACGCCCGGCCTGTCGCTGCTCCCCACGCCTGGAGGGTGTCGTCGGCCCCGGGCGACACGACCACCCCGTCGGCAGCGACCGGGCCGAGCAGCTCGCTGAACTGGGCTGGCGCGCTCGTCCAGGCCGTGCGCCCCGAACTGGCGTTGACAGCGACCAGGCGCCCGGTGCCGGACTTGTCCTGGGCGTCCACGAAGACCATGCCATCGTCGAATGCGGCCGGCGTCCCGGAGAGCACGCTCGGCAATGCCCACTTGGCCTGCCCCGTACCGGCGTCGATCCTGACCAGGCCGCCCGGCCCGGCCCAGACGATATCGCCGCCCGGCAGCACCAGCGGGCGGGACGTGTCCTGACCGGGGTCGTGGAAGAACCAGAGCGGTTTGCCGTTAGGCTCGCTCAGCGCCACCAGGCCCTGCCCGCCGGGGTCGAACACCACTAGGCCGTCGGCCACGACGGGCCCACCCAACGAGGTCCCGCCGAGCGGGAACTGCCAGCGCGGGCGGCCACCGTGCCTTGGCAGCGCCACCAGGTACTGGCCTTTCTGCGCCAGCACCAGTTGGCCGGCCGGTACGGCGAAAAAGGAGAGACCGGTCCTGGCCACGTCGATGGCCGAGCCGCTGGCGGGCACGTACCACACCCGCTGGTCCCAACCCGAGAAGACAACGCCGCTACCCCACGCGACCGGAGGGGCGATAGGTCCCTGCCACCCGACGGGAGGGGACACCTGGCTTGCCGTGACCCGGAACCCGACGCCCCCGCCGGGGCGACCGGTCCTGGCTGCCGTCAGGGGCAAGGCAACGACGTATGTCGACTCGTATGGCGCCTGGCACCGCAGGGCGGTGACGAGGTCGCCACCCGAAACGGCCAGCGGCTGGCTCACCACCGCACCGGCCGGCGCGCTGGAACTGGCCCCGCCCAGTAACGAGCCCGAGGACAGCGACAACCACGATGTGGCACCGTCCTCGCCCTGGACCAACACCCGGCGGCCTACAACGACGACCCCTCCCGTCAGGTTCCATGCAAATTCCCTCGACCAGTCCGTACCACCATCACGGGCCGACAGGGCGACGAGCCGACGGTCGCCCGAAACGGCCAGGACCCGTCCCGCTCCGAGCACCGGTGGCTGGTCGACCGGCGAGCCTAGGTAGCGCTCGAAACGCCGCCGCCCATTCGACGCCTCTAGGCCGTAGAGGACACCCTGGTCGTCGGTGGCCACAACGAGCCCGTCCCCGGCCACCGGGCCGGCCGCGAGCAACCCGTCGAGGGAGGCCTCCCAGCGCTCCCGCCCGCTGGAGAGGGCCAGGGCTTCCAGTGCTCCCTCCTCCTCGCCCACGACCACGGTGGTGCCCGTCACCACCGGAGCCGACGTGGGCATGGACGCCAGCCGGGCCGCCCACAGTTGGGTGCCGTCGGACAGGCGCAGCGCCCGTACCACCTGGTCCTGGCCAGCGACCACAACGACCCCGCCGTCCACAGCCGGCGGAGCCGCCTGCAGATCGGGCAGCGCCAC
>JAKACE010000027.1:9985-11412 GCA_021821705.1 Actinomycetes bacterium
TCCACTGTGCGGCCCCCGTACGCACGCCAAGGGCATGGAGCTGCTTCGAGCCGTCCCCGATCAGCACCATGCCACCCGCCAGCACTGGCGACGCGCTGAGCGGGGAGGGAAGTGCCAGCTTCCACAGCACGTCCCCGGTGTGGCGGTCCACGGCCGAGACCGAGCCGTCCGTGGTGGCCGTGACGATGACGGACCTGCCGGTGACCACGTCCGCGTCACCTATGAGGTAGAGACCCCAGCCGACCCCTCCGGCGCTCCCACCCCGCTGGGCGGGTGCCCGGTACGCCGAGCCCGGACCGCCTGCGCTGGTGGCATGGCCCACATCGTTCGTGGCCATGAGGGCGGCTCCTGCGCCCGGAGCGTTGAGCGTACGCTCGGAACTGCTGAAGTGCACCAGCCGCCCGACGTAGACGTGGCCCTCGTAGGTCTCGTAGGTCCTCACCGTCCCGAGCCCTTCGCACAGCCAGGTGTCCTCCGTGTCCCTCGCAGCGGAGCTGCCGGCACCGCTCTGCACGGTCACGGAGCGGTACTGCCCGCAGTGGGCCAGCCGCCGCCCTAGCGCCTGCACCGGCGAATAGCCGACGAAGGTCCAGTTCGCCGTAAGGGCGACGCTGGCCTGGCTACCCAGCGCGGCTTCCTTGCCCTGCCACCGCCAGCCCTGCCCAGGGGCCAACCCGAGCCGAAGCACAGGCTCCGGCGGCGTGTCGGCGATGAACTGGCCGCTGGACGACCGGAAGCCGTAGGAGACGAGCTCGCCGCCGCGCCACGCCTCGTAGCTCGTCTCGTCGAGCGGCGAGCCGGAACCGTTGTAGTCGTCGTAGTGGTCCGCCTGCACTACTGCCCGAGGTTGCCCGGGCAGGTCCACCAGTAGCGCCGGACCGGCCACGACCGAGTAGTGCAGACCGGTCGCCCTGCCGTCTGTCGTGGTCTCGAACACGGAGGTCGTCCCCGGGCCGAGCGGCACGACGGCGTTGCCCGGTTGGTCGCCGTGGGGCTGGGCGGCAGCCAAGGAGCCGGCCACCAGCCCGGCCAGGACAGCAGCCGGCACAAGCCACGTGAGCACGGTGCTCTTGCCGCCCTGCCCGTCGCCCTCCTCCTCGCTCCCCTGCCTCGTCGCGCCCCGACGAGCGGGCAAGCCCCTTGACCGCATCGACGCCGTCGATTAGCCAGGCGCCATGACCACCACCCCCACCAATGGGCCGAGCACCGGCCGTCGCGGCGGCGACGGTCGAGACGGGGACCGCGCCGACGACGCCCGCGAGGCCTTCGCCGCCGCCGCCGAGGGCTTCGTCGATGTCGTCCGCCACGTGGGCCCCGAGCGCTGGACCCTGCCCGCGCTCGGGAGCTGGGACGTGCGCGGCCTGGTCGGGCACGCCAGCCGTTCCCTCTCTTTGCTGCGCCGGTACCTCGATGCGGTGCCCGACGAC
>JAKACE010000028.1 GCA_021821705.1 Actinomycetes bacterium
GTAGTTGTGACGAGCTGAGTCTCGACCTCTCCGGCAAGGTTGAGCCACCGGCGATGTCGTCGATGCAGGCGGGTAGGGTCCGCACCTCGCAAGCTTGGCACGAGGACAAGGCCGGGCTGGAACAGGCCATGGCGTCGTCGCACCGGTAAGCCAGGGACCGGCCATCCCACCACCTCTACACCTCGCCGACGATGTCCGGGCTTGGTTCGCTGAGATAGTACTGCCGACCCGAGAGGTCGGGCTGATCGAGGAGGAGAGCCTGGCCTTCGCCCGGCTCGTCCTCGACTGCGAGTGCCGGCTCTGGCCACAATTCTGGCCAGGATCTCCAGCCCTCTCAGGCCGGCCTCAGCCGGTCTGACCGTTCCGGGCCCGCTCTTTTGCCTGCTCAGGCCGCTTCCAGCCTACTCGGGCGACCGGGTCACTCGCCCGGCGAGTGCCTACAGCGCGCCGGCGGCCGGCCCCCGAGACGGGAGCCGGCCGCTCGTCACTCTCCCGCGTCGCCCTTACGAGCCCAGGGCTATCGCAAAGATGTGCATCGAGGTGGCGCCATTTCCGATAGGACCGATATCGGGGAAGGTGATCGACGCTACGGTCTTGGTCGGGTCGAGCGGGACCGTCGTCGAGTACAGGTAGACGGTGGGACCGTATGGCCCTGAGTAGAGCCAGTTGCGGTAGGGCATGGTCGCAACGGCCGTGTCGCCACCGCCGGGCCCTGCCGCCCAGTCGTTGAACGACAGGGTCTCCGAGGACGACGTCCCGTCTGTGTAGTGGACGACAACCTGGCCCGAAGACCCACCGTTGGTCGACACCCCGAGGAAGCCGAGGGTGGTTGCCCCAGCTGGCGGGTTGGCGATGAGCATCGTCTGCCCTGTGGCCACGATGTTGTCGTTGGTGCAGGCAGGTTCGTTGGGCCAGGTGTAGGTCAGCCCATTGCTCGTCACGGCCGCTCCTGGGCTCAAACCGTTCGCTGCCAGAGCCTGTTCCGAGTAGCTGTAACCGTCACCGTCGAGGTTGGCGCACCCCGTAAGGCTGTTGTCGTTGCTGATGCCACTGTTGTCGTAGTAGTCAGCCGGGTTCGCCGTCGGCGTGATCTGCAGGACGGCACTGTCGGAGGCATTGCCGGTCCCGCTGACCACCATTACCGAGGCCTGGGTCCCGGGTGAGACCGCCCACTCCCCGTTGGGGCCACTGGGAGTCGGCACCGTGAACGTGATGGCAGTGTTGCTCCAGCTGTCGACGGCGAAGGTGGCCACATTGCCGCACGGGCCGCATCCCCAACTGTTGCCGTTGTCCTGGAACTGCACGTAGCTGTTGCCTTGACTGGCCCCGAAGCCCGTCCCGGTTATGGTCACCTCCTGGCCGGCAGAGGCGGTGTTGGGGCTGAGCCCGGTGATAACGGGCCCGGTCATCGCCGTGGTGCTCGTCCCGATGGCGAAGATATGGATCGCGCCTGTGCCGGGAGCCGGCGGGAGGGTCACCGACACGAGTGTCTTGCTGGTGTCGACCGGCAGCGAAGCCTCGAACAGGTCGGTCCCCACTGTCTGGGGCATGTCGCTCGAGCTGTTGCGGTACGAGGTGCTGGCGACCAGCGTGTTGCCGTACGAGGGCCCGGAAGCGCTGCCTCCGTTCAGCGTCCAATCACTGAAGCCGAGCATGAAGTCCGAGCTCGTGCCGTCGGAGTACTTCAGTGTGGCCACGCCTTCGAGTGGCCCGTTCGTAGCTGCCCCGAGAAAGCCGATCTGGGCGGTGCCCGCCGGCGCATCGACGGACACCGTCTGGCCGTCGGAAACGACATTGTCGGGCACGTTGACCGGCGAGGTGACTTGGGACTGCCAGGTGAAGGGGACCCCGTTGACGCTCAGGGCTCGTCCGGGGACCAGACCGGCGCTTGCGAGTGCCTGGCTCGAATATGTAAAGCCGCCGCCGTCAAAATCGCCCATCTCGGGGTTGTTGTCGTTGGTGACGCCGGCATTGTCGAAGTAGTCGATCAGCGAGCCCGACGGGGCCACGGCTACGGGGACCGTGACGGCGTGGACAGGGACGGCGGAATTCCCGCCCCCACCCGGACGTGCCGCCGACACGCTCACGGACTGTACCGAGTACCCTTGTGGTGCGCCCTGGGCGGCGGCAATACTCAGTTGCACGGTCTGGCGGCCATCTGGGGGCAACATCGTCGAGGTGCCGTTGAACCCCATCGGCGCCGGTCCCTCGAAGCTCAATGCCAACCCGCTACCCGTTGTGGCTGTTGCCGTCAGCTCCGCTCTCTGCGGCATGTTGGTCATGTTCTGGATGATGATGGGGACGGTCGTAGCGGATCCCGGCGCCACCTGTGCCGCGGGCACGCCGGCGTCGGCGACCACGGGTGCCTCGCCTGCCGAGAAGGAGGGAGGGGCGCTCATCGGCCCTGCACCCCACTGGGTGTCCGGGGTGGATCCCAGGGTGAAATCGAGGACTGTTTGTCCCGGCCCGATGAGATCGGAAACGGGGGCCCAGGGCTGCTGGGTCGGGGATCCGTTGATTGTCAGGGACTGCACGTAGGGGTTCGAATCCGAAGCGTTGTTACCGATGATCGTCGTGGTGTGGCCATCGAAGTGCAGCTGCACGTACGGGAACAGCGGGCTCCCAAGCACCACGTACGGCGCGCCGGGCGCCTCGGGGTACATGCCGAGCATGGCCCATGCCTCCCAGGAGCTCATGGCGCCGAGGTCGTCGTTGCCCGGTTCTCCACCAGGAGTGTTGGTGTAGACCGCATCGGTCGAATAGGCAGGGTCAATTATCCTGCGCACGAGCTGCTGGGTCAGGTACGGGGCGCCCGCGTAGTCGTAGGCCCACGGCGCTTCGAGATCCGTCTCGTTACCGGCGTAGTAATACGGCGAAGACTCCGAGAGGTTGACGTAGGTGAAGAAGCTGTTCAGGCGGGATATTGCCGCCTGGTTTCCACCCATACCGGCGATGAGGGCGCCCAGGTTCTGTGGGACGAGCCAGTTGTACTGGCTGGCATCGCCCTCCTGGAAGCCGTTCTGGTTGGTACCGGTCAGTTCCTGGGACAGCGCGGAGCCAGTTGGGAAGGCCCCCGTGGCGTTCTTGGGTAGGATGTAGCCGTTAGCGGGGTCGAAGAGGTTCTCCCAGTTTTGGGCCCTCTGCATGAACGTCTGGTAGGTAGCCGTGTCGCCGAGCTGGGGCCAACGACGCGATTGCGAAGTCGTCCTCAGCATACTCGAGCGTAAGAGATGCACCGTTCTTGACGGGCGAGACGCAGCAGTCGATGGTATTGGGTACATAACCGAGCTGCATTTCGCCCTCGAGCCCCGGACGTTCGACGTAGTAACCCTGGCCCAGCGAGGACTGCGTGTTCTGCACGGTGGTGGCACCATGGACCATAGCCTGCAAAGCCTGCGTTCCCCACACGTTCGAGCCAGCCGCACCAAAAGTGGCACCGTCCGCGATTATGGGGTCGGAGGCGTCGCCGCCCATGACCCTGGTGTAGCCGTTGACAACAGGCCACACAGGCAACCAACCACCCTGTTGCTGGTCGCGCACCAGCGACTCCATCAACTGGCCGGCGACGGTGGGGTCGAACAGCGTGAGCAGTGGCACTTCGGAACGGTAGATGTCCCACCCCGAAACGCTCGAGTACTGGGCCTGGCCGGACGATAGTGTGTGCACCTGGCCGTCGAAGCCGGGGTACTGGCCATTGTCGTCCGATATCAGCGCAGGGTCGACGAGTGAACCGTAGAGCGCCGTATAGAACTGCTCCTGGTTGTCGGTCGTACCGCCGCCGACCTGGGCCTCTCCGAGCAGACTGTTCCAGGCCGCCGTGGCCGCGCCGGCCACACCCGCGTAGTTCCAGCCGGTCTGCTCTGCGGCAAGATTGGCTTCGGCGTTCGCAACGCTGACGTAGGAAATGGCGACTTTCATCTGCACGGTGGTGGGTGCGCTGGGCGTCCCGAAGCTGACCCAGGCACCGCTGTTGCTCGAGTCGTTCGAGGATGTCGACGACGCGCTCGTGCCCCCGGGGTGGACGTTGGAATCGTCCCACGTCCCGTACGACGAGAAGGGAGTGTCGAACTCGGCGGCGTAGTACAAGGTGTAGCTGTTGGGCTCTCCACAGAAAAAGCCGGTGCTCGCGGAACCGGTCACCATGTTGGTTGCGGGGTCGACCTCGGCGCTCGAGGCCGTGTTGCCTGTCTGGCTGTCGCCCGACTTGAAAAGGACGCTGGCCTGGGTGCCGGCGGGGAAGGTGAGCTGACCGATACCCGTGCGCAGGGTTACTGCGACCTTGACATTTACCGTGGAGCTCCCCGAGCCGAGCCCGACCTGGTAGAGCCCGGGTGAACCGGATTCGTCCGAATGAGAAAAGCTCGCCATGGCACCTTGGAGACCTGAGGGGCTCGTAGGCAGGGAACCCGTCAACGGGAGCACCGGCACGTCACCGTCGAGGCCGCAGCCAGGTCCGGAGGCGTGCGTCAGGCTGAGGCCGATGGTCTGGTTGTCCATGTAGTCGTAGCCACCGCCGGCCGGGCGCGAGGGCGTGTCCGGGCTCCAGGCGATCATCCCGAAAGGCATCGTCGCGCCGGGGAACATGTCAACACCATTGGTGGTACCGCGGAACACATTGACCAGGCTTGCCGGGTCAGTCACCGGAGTGATCCCTGGCGGCGTGCCTGCGCCCACCGGGGCAGCGGATGCCGGCGCCGCAAGAGGCGCAGCCAGTATGGCTCCCGCCGCCAGCAGGCCGAAGCCGAGGCTGTGCGGGCGCAGCCTTCGCCGGTGCAGGCGTAATTCGGACCGTTCGAAACCATCCTCACGTCTCATGGGACCCCCTTGTAGGACGAGCGTGCCTGGATGCCGGAACCCCGGCTCTAGCCGGGTGTGTCGGTGACAACGATGTCATTGCACCTTTTGGGCAGTTTAGGCATCCCCTTGGAGCCAGTCAAGGCCCGAGACGCCTTTCTGCCGATTTGGGTTTGGGCCGGCCCGGTCTTCGCGACCGTGGTCGAGTTACAGGGGCAGAGCTCAGGAGCTCGGTACGCCTGCCCGACCCCCGCCAACGGGCGCCCTTGGTACTGCTGGGCCCACGGTGAGGGCAAGCTCGGCAGGTGTGCCTCGGCGCTGGGTGCTCTGCATGCGCCGGCGGACGGCCGCAAAGGACGCCGACGAGGTGCTCATGGCTGCCCGGGTTCGGCCCGGTCCGGCTGAGCCGTCCCTGCCACCCCGGCGTACATGCCTAGCCGGCTTGCCACCTGTTCCGCTCGTCGAGGCGGTCGGGCGGCGGCCCGACCGGGCCCGTACGGTTCGGGGTGGACGGGCAGGCGACGGGCGGCGGCGCACTTGCCCGGGCCCGCTCGCACCAGCGTGGCGACCAAGCCAGGCGCGCCCGCCGGCGAAGCGCCGGCTCCGGTTGTCACTGCCGGCGGGGGGGCTGCTCACCGACGGCTCGCCGTAGACGCCCGAGCGGTCGGCCCAGCCGAGCACCGCTACCAGACCCGGCCGGGGCCGATCAGCTGTTGGCTCCTGTTGGTTGCAGGATGCTGCAGTACCGCTCGCAGGCGGCGGGGTCTTGTTCTACGGCTCGTTTTGCCAGGTGGCGGAGCCGGCGGCGGGTGTCGGCCAGCTCCCGGATGCGCTGGTCCAGGTCGACGAGGTGTCGGCGGATGAGCTCGCCGACGTGTTCGCACGGGGGCCGGCCGCCGTCGGAAATGGCCAGCACCTGGCGGATCTCCTCGAGGGTGAGCCCGGCGGTCTGGGCGTGGCGGATGAACTCCAGGCGATCGATGACGTCGGGCCCGTAGTCCCGGTACCCGGACGAGGTGCGGGCCGGGTCGGCCAGCAGCCCGCTCGATTCCCAGAAACGGATGGTCTTGGTAGTGACGCCGGTCCGCGACGCCAGTTCTCCGATCCTCATCCCCAAGAACCTCCTTGACCTTCCACCTAACTGGAGGGTTTATGGTAGTTCGCAGCAGGTCCGAACCTGTCCCTGGAGGAAAGCCGTGAAGCTCGAACTGCTGTACTTCGATGACTGCCCGAACTGGAAGATGGCTGCAGAACGCCTCGACGCCATAGCTGCCAGGCGCGGTCTGGTCGTGGAGCACCGCATCGTGGCCACCGCCGAGGAGGCGCAGGCGGCCCGGTTCAGGGGATCCCCGACGATCCTCATCGGCGGACGCGATCCGTTCGCGTCGGGCGACCGACCGTTCGGGTTGACGTGCCGCTTGTACGCCACCCCCGACGGCCTGGCCGGGTCGCCCACCATCGAACAGCTGGAGGCAGCCCTCGATGCCTGACCGCGTTCTCGGCCCTGTCGCCGTCGCGGTGGACGTGCACCGCCTGAGGCCCCCGACCCCATCCGGTCGTGCCGGCAAAGTGACGCCGGGCGGCTGGGGGGGCTTGCGTGGCTGACATGGCGCCCGAGATCGACTCGTCGGTGCTCGTCGGCTTCCCGGCCGCACAGAAGTACCTCGGTTACGACGGTCATCCCTCGGAGATCTATCTACGGGCCGTTACGGACCAGGTGCCGGCGTTGCAGGCCGTGCTCGGCGCGACGGCCAACCCCGAACACCCGCGCGAAGTCGACGTATCGCAGCCGTCCGATGCGCTCGTGGCCGAAGCCGATGCCAGGCCGCGCCCAACAGCCTATTCCTCGGCTTGGGCGCGGTTTCGCTCCTCGTTGGAGCTCTCGGGGTAGCAAACATCATGGTCATCTCGGTGCTGGAGCGGAGCTCGGAGATCGGCCTGCGCCGAGCCCTCGGCGCTACCAAGGTCCGGGCGCCGGGACATTCGAGCGCACTTGGACAGCGCATTTGGCGAGCGCAGGGGCGGCCCTACCTTGGCCTGACCCGGTGCGGCCGACCGGGTAGCCGCCGCTGACGGCGCCGAGATGAGGCGTCTTCGACCAAGATGTGGGGCGCCTGCCCCTAACCGGCGTCATCAGGGCGGGCCGGCTGTACGCACCCGGCGCATCTCAGCGCGCCCGAGTGAACCGGCGGACCGCTTCCAGCAACTCTCGGCCTTTTTCCTTGGCCACCACCTCGTCCCCCGAAGCCAGCGCACCGGAGACACAATGGTTGACGTGGTCGTCGAGGATCTTGAACGCCACAGCCTCGAGGGCGGTGGACACAGCCGAGATCTGTGTGAGCACGTCGATGCAGTAACGGTCCTCGGCGATCATCTTCTCGATACCGCGGACCTGCCCCTCGATCCGGTGCATGCGCTTGGCCAGTGCGTCCTTGTCACCCTCGGCTATGTAGCCGTGGACAGGGACCGTCTTGGCCCTTCGTGCCGGCGCTGAGCTCATGGGATCTCCCTCCTGGGCCGGAAGCGGCGCAGCCTGAGCGAGTTGGACACCACGAACACGCTCGAGAACGCCATCGTCCCGGCGGCGATGATCGGGTTCACCACGCCGGCCATGGCCAGCGGGATGGCTGCGACGTTATAGGCGAACGCCCAGAAGAGATTGCCCTTGATGGTCCCCAGCGTCCGGCGAGCCAGACGGATGGCGTCGGCGGCGGCCTGCAGGTCGCCCGAAACGAGAGTGATGTCAGACGCCTCGATCGCTACGTCGGTACCGGTCCCTATGGCCAAACCGAGGTCCGCCTGAGCCAGGGCCGGGGCGTCGTTGACCCCGTCGCCGACCATGGCCACTACCTCGCCCGCCTCTTGCAGCCGACGCACCTCGGCCGCCTTGGCTTCGGGTAGGACATTGGCCAGCACGCGCTCAATGCCGACTTCGGCCGCAACGGCCCGGGCGGTGCGCTCGTTGTCCCCGGTGAGCAGCACAGGCGTCAGGCCGAGCGCCCGCAGTTGCGACACCGCCTTGGTCGAAGTCGCCTTCAAGCTGTCGGCCAGGGCCACCAGGCCGACCACCCGGCCGTCGAACGCCACGGCCACCACAGTGGTCCCCTTGCCTTCCAGCTGCGCTGCGTCTTCGACGACACTCTCGGGAATGGTGGCCCCGCCCTCGGCAAGCAGCGAGAGCCGCCCAACGCTCACCCGTCGACCATCCAGGTAGGCTTCCACTCCCAGGCCGGCGCGGTTGGCGAAAGCCTCTACCCCGGGGAGCCTGCCGAAGCGCTTGCGGCCCTCCTTGGCGATGGCACGGGCGATCGGGTGCTCGCTGGCATCCTCGACGGCAGCGGCCAGCTGGAGGAGCCTGTCCTCGCTCTCGTTCGGCACGGGGACGAGCGCAGCGACCCTCAACCTGCCTTCGGTGAGGGTCCCGGTCTTGTCGAGGACGACCGTGGTCACCCTGCGGGTCTGTTCGAGGATCTCCGGGCCCTTGATGACGATCCCGAGCTGGGCACCACGCCCCGTCCCAACCATCAGGGCGGTTGGCGTGGCCAGCCCGAGGGCGCACGGACATGCGATGACTATGACTGCGACCGCGGATGTGAAGGCAGCCGCCGTGCCGGCAGTGGACAGCAAGAGCCAGCCCGCCAGCGTCAGCAGGGCCAGCCCGATCACCACGGGCACGAACACACCTGAGACTCGGTCTGCCAGGCGCTGGACCTGAGCCTTGCCGGCCTGAGCCTGAGCGACCAGTCGGGCGATCTGGGCCAGCGCAGTCTCGGCCCCGACCCTCGTGGCCTGCACCACGAGGCGGCCCGAGGCGTTGACAGTACCTCCGGCCACCTCACTCCCCGGTCCCACCTCCACCGGTACCGGTTCGCCGGTCAGCATCGACTGGTCGACGGCGGACACTCCTTCGGTCACGAGCCCGTCGGTGGCAACCTTCTCGCCGGGCCGGACGACAAAGAGGTCGCCGGTGCGCAGCGTTGCCACCGGGACGAGGACTTCCTCGCCGTCTCTGAGCAGGTGCGCCTCCTTGGCCCCGAGCTCGAGCAGGGCCCGGACGGCTTCGCCCGAACGGCGTTTGGCCCTGGCCTCGAAGTAGCGGCCCAGTAGTATCAGAGCCGTTATCAGTGTGGCCGTGTCGAAGTAGACGCCTTTGTGCATGCCACCGACGAGCACAACCACCGACCAGGTCCAGGCGGCCAGCGTCCCCAGCGAGATGAGGGTGTCCATCGTCGCCACCAGGTGGCGGGCGTTGAGGACGGCGGCACGGTGGAAAGGCCACCCGGCCCAGACGACCACCGGGGTGGCCAACACAAGCGACACCCATTCCCAGCCGCCGAAGCGAGTTGCAGCTACCCAGGCCCACAGGCCCACGGGCACCGAGACCACCGCCGCCGCCACCAGGCGAAGCCGGTAAGGCCGCGCCGGGTCGTCGTCATCGGGCGCCGCCTCGGGCAACATGGCACCGTAGCCGATGCCCTCGACGGCGCCGATGACGTCCTCAATGGAAATGACGGCCGGGTTGAACGAGACAGCTGCATGCTCACTGGCGAAGTTGACGGTGGCGGCCACCCCCTCCAACTTGTTGAGCCGCTTCTCGATGCGGGCCGCGCACGAAGCGCAGGTCATACCCGAAATAGCCAGGTCAACGTGACCTTTGTCAGAAGCGGCCACGGTCATCACACGGCCTCGTACCCAGCTTCTTCGATGGCGGCCCTGAGAGCGGCATCGTCGAGGCTGTCCCCATTGACGGTCACGACCTTGGTGCCCAGGTCGACCTCCACGCTGGCCACGCCCTCCACACCGCTGAGCTCTGCTGTCACCGCATGCCTGCAGTGGTCACAGGTCATACCAGGCACTTTGTAGACGATCGTTTGGCTCATGGTGCCCAATCCCTTCCTACCGAGAGGATACCCTCCCTGGGTATAGTTACACAGTACCACAACGTCCCCTCGACAGGTACAGCTCCAGTCGGGCGTGGCGGGGTCGAAGGGCCCGGCGCCTGCTTCCTCACCGGCACCTGCCTACCTTGGCAGTGTTGCCCCCAGAAGAGCGGCCAACTCCGCCTTGGGTGGTACCCGTCCGGCTGACCTGACCTGACCGTCGACCACCAAGCCGGGCGTCGACATGATGCCGAAGGACATTATCTCGGCTATATCGGTGACCTTGTCGAGCTCGACGGCAATGCCCTTTTCGGTCGCCACCTCACGGACGAGGCTCTCCAGCCGTATGCAGTTGGCGCACCCGGTTCCCAGGATCTTGATGTTCATCGCAGTTCCTTTCTGTTTCGCGCCGTGCCTGTCAGAGCACAGCGTTGAAGACGTAACCGATCATGATGATGGCCAAGGTCACTACGGCCACGAAGATGGCGATCAGTTTCGGCTTTATGACCTTGCGTAGTATGACCATTTCCGGCGTTGATATCGCCGTTATGGCCATCATGAACGCCAGCGTCGTACCCATTGGGAGCCCCTTTTGGATAAGGGCCTGCACGATGGGGATGGTGCCGGCAGCGTTGGAGTAGAGGGGTACGGCAATGAGCACCACCATGGGGACCGCAAGCGGGTTGCCACGTCCGGCGTAGTGGGCAACCAAGCCGGTCGGGGCGTAACCGTGGATGGCGGCCCCGAACACGATGCCACCGAGCACCCACGGGGCGACCCGGCGCAGGATGTCCCTGGTGTATGCCAGAGCGTCCCGGAGCCGCTGGGAGAAGTCGAGCCGCACGCTCGCAGCCCGGCCCATCTCGATCCTGTACACGTATTCTTCGACCTGGTCCTCGAGGTGCAATCTCCCGATAACGGTCCCGCCGATCACAGCAACAACGAGCCCTAGCCCGACGTAGAGGAGCGCAACCTTGATGCCGAACAGACCGGCGAGCAAGACGAGCGCCACCTCGTTGACAACGGGCGAGGCGATCAGGAAGCCGAAGGTGACCCCGAGCGGCAGGCCGGACTCAACAAAACCGATGAACATGGGCACCGCCGAGCAGGAACAGAACGGCGTGACGGTGCCCAGCAGCGCTGCCAAAACCGTGCCGAGCAGTTCGCCCTTGCCCGAGACCACCTCCTTCACCCTCTCCGCAGGAAAGTAGCTCCTCACGACACTGACAGCTGGGACTATCCCACCCAGCAACAAGAAGATCTTGGGCACGTCGGTGACGAAGAAATCAACCGAGCTGGCCAGGTGCGTATGGCGGTCGAGACCGGCCAGATCGTAGGTGAACCAACCAGCGAAGCGCCCCAGCTGCCAGTAGAGCTCCAGCCACGCCAGGGCAGCGACGGCGATGGCGACCACGACCAGGCGCTCCTTTGGGCGCCGCCTGGCGGGAGGTCCCAAACCGGTCGGAGCTGCCCGAGGCACCGGCCGTGCCAGACGTGCCCGAGTGGACCGAAGCCCCGACTGCGCCGGGGCCGCCACCTCGGTCGCAGCGCCGCAGAGCTCGAGGGCGGGGGCTTCCGACGCCGGCCCGAGGCTCCCCTCTGGGTTCGGTACAAGCCCTGTTGATATATCGACGCG
>JAKACE010000029.1 GCA_021821705.1 Actinomycetes bacterium
CCAGCGTCGGCCCGGTGGTGCCGAGGCCGATGTCGCCGCCGCCCTTCTCGGGCCCGGCGAGCAGCCCGGGCACGTCCAGGGCGCCGGTGCACCCCCGTCGGGCCCCATGCCCCTGCTCGACGCCGTACTGGCCGCCAGTCGGGCGTTGGTCGCGATCGCAGCCCGTTCGCTGGCCACCCTGGGCGAGGAAGTCACCCTGCCGCAGTTCCGTGCCCTGGTCGTGCTGACCACCCGTGGGCCTCAGAGGTCGGCCGAGCTGGCCCAAGCCCTCGGAGTCGACCCGTCCACCGCCACCCGCATGTGCGACCGCCTGGTACGCAAGTCCCTGGTCCACCGACGCCGCACCAACGACGACAGGCGGGGGGTCCGCATCTCCCTGGCGCCGGCCGGCCGGGAGCTGGTCGAGCAGGTGACCTCCCGACGCAGGGCCGATATCGCCGCCGTGCTGTCCCGGCTGGACGACAGCCAGGGCCGTGAAGTGCTCCTGGGCCTGCAGAGCTTTGCCCTGGCCGCCGGTGAGCCCACCTCGGGCGACTGGGCGCTCGGCTGGGCCACGAACGAGAGCTGTCCTGGGCGGTAGGGCGGGTGCCTGACGCTCCTCCCGGAGGCAGACCAGCCTCGGCACCAGGCGACGCCACCCCCACCGGCCTTTACCCCCCGGGCGGTGGAAAGCTGACCAGGCGCTGGACCGAAGCCCGCAGACGGGCCAGCGAGGTCGGCACCAGGGTCAACCGGCTCCCCTACCTGAGCCGCTGGTTGTTCCTGGCGTCGATCATCGGGGTCATTGCCGGCCTGGGGGCGGTCGTCTTCTACGAGGCGCTCAGCCTCTCCTCCCACTTCTTCCTGGGCGTGCTGGCCGGCTACCACGTGCCTACCCCCGCAGGCGAAGGCAACGCGGCAGGGTCGACCTCCTATGCACGCCCCTGGGCCATCCCTCTCGTGGTGGTACTGGGCGCCCTGGCGTCGGGCTGGCTCGTCTTCACCTGGGCACCCGAGGCCGAGGGGCACGGCACGGACTCTGCCATAGACGCCGTTCACCACAACCCGAGGGGCATCCGAGTGAGGGCGGTGGTCGTCAAGATCGTGGCCTCCGCCTTCACGATCGGCGCCGGCGGCTCAGGCGGCCGGGAGGGCCCCACGGCCCAGATAAGCGCCGGTTTCGGCTCCCTGCTGGCCCGGGTGCTCGACCTTTCGCCCGAGGACGGCCGCATCGCCGTCAGCGTGGGCGTCGGCTCGGGCATAGGCGCCATCTTCGGGGCCCCCCTGGGTGGTGCGGTGCTTGCAGCCGACGTCGTCTACAGGGAGGACTTCGAGTTCGCCGCCCTGGTGCCGGGCGTGTTCGCCTCGATCGTCGCCTACGCCGTCTTCGGGGCCTTCTACGGGTACCACCCCCTGTTCTCCATCCCCGGCGGTTACAGCTTCCACACCCTCCAGCTGGCCTGGTTCGCCCTCCTCGGGATCATCGCCGGAGGTGTCGGCCTGCTGTACTCCAAGAGCTTCTACGGCGTCGTCGGCCTCTCGGCCCGGCTGCCTTTCACCCGCAAGCTGCGCCCGGCCGTCGGTGCCCTGGGTGTCGGCCTGCTTGCCCTCTGGTTGCCCGAGGTGCTCGGGACCGGTTACGGCTGGGTACAGAAGGGCCTGGACAACCAGTTGCTCCACACCTCGGTATGGGTGATCGTCCTGCTGCCCCTGGCTCGGATCGTCGCCACCTCGCTGTCGATCGGCACGGGCGGCTCGGGTGGCGTGTTCGGGCCCGGCATGGTGATCGGCGCGTTCACCGGCATGGCACTGTGGCGGGTGCTCGGGTCGTCCACAGCCGGTGTCGGCCACTCAGCCGTCCCTTTCGTCGTGGTCGGCATGATGGCGGTGTTCGGCGGCATTTCGCGCGCACCTCTGGCCGTGATGCTGATGGTGGCCCAGATGACCGGCAGCATCAGCCTGCTGGCACCGGCCATGGTTGCCGTCGCCATCGCCACCTTCATCGTCGGGCGCAACGACGACAGCATCTACCGGTCCCAGCTGCGCAGCCGGGCCGACCTGCCCGGGGCGCGCCTGCAGACAGCCATGCCGCTGGTTGGCGCCCTGAGGGTCGCCGACGCCGCCCAGCAGGCGCGCTTGGCCCTCCCCGAACAGATGCCCGTGGCCGACGCCCTCGACAGCGTGCACCGCGCCCGGGTCCCGGGCGCACCTGTGCTCGACAGCAACGGCCTCTACGTCGGGGCCGTGGGGCGCCAGGCGCTGGAGGAGCTGGCCCGGCGCGAGCCGAACGCTCCCGTGCAGCGGGTCGTGGACACCACGGCCACCAGTGTTTCCGCCTCGTCGAGCCTGGCCACAGGCTTGGAGGCCCTGTCCCAGGCCGGTGGCCACTGGGTGGCCGTCACCGGGGACAGTCGCCGGCTCGTCGGGGTGCTCGGCGCCGGTGACATCGTCAGGGCCTACCGCAGGGCGCTCTACGACAGCCTGGGCCAGCTGGCCCGCGTCACCGACAACACCGTGACCGTCGAGCAACGGGTGGGCGAGGGCTCGGCCCTGGCCGGAGCGGCGCTGCGTGACGCCAAACTGCCCTCCGGCTGCATCGTCCTGGCGGTGAGGCGGGGGCGCCAGCTTCTGTTCGCAGACGGCAGCACCGTGCTGTCCACCGGCGACATGGTCAGCGCCCTGGTGCCCACCACCCACGCCGAGGAGGTTACGGAGCGCCTCAAAGGGCGCCAGGCGTCGGGCACCGGCCACATGGTCTGACGGGACGGTCAAGGGTCACCGCCGGGCCCCGAGGGGCCAAGACCGGTCGTGGAGCTCCTGGCCACCAGGAGCTCCACGGTATGCTGACATACCATGAAGCGGACAACGGTCAAGCTACCCGACGATCTCGATGCTCGGCTCCGCCATGAAGCCGAGCGGAGAGGCGTCACGGTCTCTGCGCTCACCCGCGAGGCGATCGAGACCCACCTCGGGCCCCGCCCGACGGGGAGGCGCCGGATGCTCGCCGCAGCTGCGGGGCGAAGCGGGGCACACGACATCTCGGTACGGATCGAAGAGATCCTGCGCGACGAGGTGACCCGATAACCGTCCTTTTCGATGCCGGCCCCCTGTACGCCTACGTCGACGCCGACGACGATCACCACCTCGCCTCGCTCGAGCTTCTCGAATCCCACCCTGGCCCTCTGGTCGTCCCCGTACTGGTCGTCACCGAGGTGGCATACCTGTTGGCCAGCCGGCTCGGTGCCGAGGCCGAAGTCCGCTTCCTCGGGGATCTGGCGACCGGAAATCTGATCAGTGAACCCGTGGTGGTCGGGGACTGGCTGCGTATCGCCGAGCTCGTCGGGCGTTACCGAGACCTGCCGCTTGGGACCGTCGACGCCTCCGTCGTCGCCGCGGCCGAGAGGCTCCACGTCACCCAGATCGCCACTCTCGACCGCCGCCACTTCACGGTGGTTCGCCCGGCTCACACCCCCGCCTTCGAGCTGCTCCCGTAGCCGCCCGGCCGAAAGCGCGGCGGCTCCGGCCGGCGGCGAGGGTACGGGGTGGAAGTCGGCTTCGACCTGTTGCAGTAGGGTCTGGGGGGCGTACCGCTGGGGCCAGCGGCCCGGTTGGGCACTGCGAAGCCGGCCCGGGACGGTCGCCGGCGGCCACCGGCTCGAGGTCTTGGTCCGCCAGGTCGACGGAGCGGCGCTGGGGGGCCGAGGGGCGGCTGCCCGTTGCCAAGGCCCGGTCCACGCCCCGCAGGCGCTGCCAGCGAGCCTTGCGCCGGTAGGCGAAAGCCGACTCGGGGTGGACGAAATAGCGAGCCACCGGCGCTCCCGAGCGCGAGCCGATGGCCGTGGCGGCGTCGTGGATACGCAGGTCGGCACTGGTATAGCGGCTGCGCTGCAGCAGGTACTCCCCCCACGACCGCACGACGAACGACTCGACGAAGTGCCCGGGCTCGGCTGCGTCCTCGAAGAGGCTCCAGCGGGCGGCACCCAGCCTCCGGCGCACGACCCTCAGCTCCTCCATGAGCTCGACAAAGGCGTCCTCGTCGGCCTCCTCCACGCGGTAGTCCACCAGCACCATCACCGGGCCGTCCTCGGCCTCGGGCTCGCTCGCGACCTCGGGCACCGGTCTGGGGACCACCTGCATGTCGGTGTCGCCGACGACGGGCAGGCGCAGGTGCCGGACCGCGGCTATGCCGGGAAGGAAAGCCGCCGAGGCGACGACGAGGGTCGCCCTCACCCCGAAGGCGTCGGCGACCCCGCCCCACACCAGGGCGCCGAAGACAATGGACGCCTGGAAGACCATCAGGTACGAGCCGAGAGCGCGCGACACGACCCACGCCGGGGCGGCCTGCCTGGCCCCCATGTTGAGGCTGGTCACCCCGACCAGCCAGGCCGTGCCCGTACCGGCCAGGGCCAGGGCGGCCATGGCCAGGTTTCCCTTGCCGCACCAGAGCGCCAGCACCAGCGTGAACACGGCCGAGGCCCCGCTGGCCACGGCCACCATGGCGTCCAGGTGATAGCGGTCGTGCAGCCTGGGCAGCAGGAAGGCGCCCCCCATCGACCCGGCTCCCACGGCCGCCAGGAGCAGGCCGTAGCCGAACGCCCCCACACCGAAAGCACGCGAGGCGAGCAGGGGCAGCAGCGATGTCAGGGCTCCTGCCGGTATGACGAAGAGTGCGGTCCGCCAGCAGATGACCTGCAGGGCGGGGGCGTTGAGCAGGTAGCGGGCTCCCCCGGCCACGGCTCCCAGCATCCTCTCGGGCGCCCCCTGGCCCGGGGTGCTGAGCCGGGCGCGATGGCGGCCCCGCCATACCGCCAGGAAGGCGACGACGGCCGACATGAGCGCACCGGCAACGGCGAACATGCCGCCGGCCCCCGCCGAGGCGAGCAGGAGCCCCCCGAGCACCGGGCCGACCACCTGGCCGATGTTCCACTGGAGCCCGTCCAGGCTGAGAGCCCGCGACAGCAGGCGGGCGGGGACCAGATCTCCGACCGTCGCCCACCACGCAGGTGCCGAGAACGTCCCCACCGTCCCGAGCAGGGCGGAGAAGACAAGCAGTGCAAATGGCGTCAAGCCGCCGGCCAGGGCCAGCAGGGCCAGGCCCAGCGTGCCTGCGAGGAAGAGGGACTTGGCCGCCAGCAGGACCAGGCGCCGGTCGGCTGAATCGGAGACCGCTCCAGCCGGCAGGGCGAAAAGGACACCAGGCAGGGAGGTGGCGATGGGAAGGGCGGCCACCAGGGAGGGCACATGGGTCAGCTGGGCCATGACGTAACCGGCCATCACGGACTCGACCCAGACGCCGACGTTGGAGGTCATGGCGCTGGCCAATAGCAGGCGGAACGAGCGGGTGCGCAACGGTGCGGCCCAGGAGTCTTTCGCTGTCAAGTGCCCGGGCCTTCCACTGCCTGCCTTCCGGTCCTTCTCGTTGTTGATGTCGGCTGGTCGGCGCCGTACGTGAGCTTCCACGGGCCAACTGCGCCGACCACGCCGGAGCGGTCGGGCCACTCGACCACAACGACAACCTCCGTCGCCGGCACCAAGTTCCACGACGGTGCTTGGTCGCCGCCGCCCGATCGGCTTGCGCCGTCACGGGCGTCCCGGCGAGGCTGGGAGGATGGCTCAGAAAGCCCAGCCGGCTCGGGGGATGCGCGACGTCGTACCTCCCCTCGGCGAGCTGCGCCGGCAGGTGGCCAACCGGGTACTGGACGTCTACGCCCGCTACGGCTTCGAGGTGATCGAGACGCCCGCCCTCGAAGACATAGGCGTGCTCATCGGCAGCCAGGGCGGCGACAACGAGAAGCTGGTGTTCAAGGTCCTCCAACGCGGCGCCAAGCTGGAGGAGGCCATCGCCGGCCAGGGTGAGCTGGCCGACCTGGGCCTGCGCTTCGACCTGACCGTGCCCCTGGCCCGTTTCGTCGCCAACCACTTCAACGAGCTGCCGATGCCGTTCAAGGTGGCCCACGTCGCTCCGGTCTGGCGAGCGGAGCGGCCCCAGAAGGGGCGCTACCGCGAGTTCGTCCAGTGCGACATCGACATGGTTGGCGAAGCGGGACCGGCTGCCGAAATCGAGCTGTGCTGTGCCACCCTCGACGCGCTGAGGGCGGTCGGCATCCCGGGGTGCTCGGTGCACTTGAACGACCGCCGGCTCCTTCGCGCCGCCGTCGAGCGCCACCTCGGTGCCGTCGCCGACCCCACTCCCGTCTACATCGCCCTGGACAAACTGGACAAGATCGGGCCGGCCAAAGTGGCCGAGGAGCTGTCGGACTACGGAGCGGCGGGCGTCGAGGCCCTGCTGTCCTGGCTGCAGACGGCAGACATGACCGAAGGGCCCGATGAGGTGGTCGCCGGGCTGGAGTCGACGGTGGGCGCCCTGCGCTCGGCCGGCTACCCCGTCGAGTTCGACCCCGCCCTGGTACGCGGCATGGGCTACTACACCGGGCAAATCTTCGAGGTCGCCCACCCCGACGTCGGTTACTCACTGGCCGGGGGTGGTCGCTACGACGGGATGACGGCCCGCTTCGGTGCGCCCCCCTTGCCCATGTGCGGCTTCTCCATCGGCTTCGAGCGCATCTGTGACCTGGTCGACCCGGCGCTGTTCGGTGCTGCAGGGCGCAAGGTCGCCGTCTTGTGCAACGACCAGGCCGAGCAACTGGCCTGCCTCTCACGGGCCGCCTCCCTACGCCAGGCCGAGCCGGCGGCGACCTTCAACGTCTTGCGCCGGGCGCGCAATGCCCGCAAGCAGCATGGCGACCTTTCGCACCTCGGCTATACCGAGATAATCGAGGCCGTCACCTTCCTCGCCTGAACCCAGGGCTCGGGCGCCGGCCTGGTGCACCACCGGCAATGCCCCGGGTGCGCCGGGCTCAACCGTAGTAGCGCTGCCAGTTGGCCACCGACGGGTGGTACCGGCCCGCCGGTCCCTTGCCGAACAGCGCCAGGATGTTGCCCGTCACCGCCTGCACGGCCTTGGACGGGCACGCCGGCAGAGAGCCCTTGCACGACTCCAGAGCCGGGATCCAACCGATGGTCCCCGTCGCCAGTACCCCCCCTCCTCCCTTGGCCCACGTGTAGTAGGTCATGTCGGAGTACGGGCTGTTGCCCACCTGAGGGTGCACGGGCGAGTGGGCCAGGACCTCGACGTTGGGCGGGTTGGGTGAGGCGGTGTTGTATGAGTCGTAGTCGCCGGCGATCACACCGGGCAGCTGCGTGCCGTCGGTCAGGCCAGTCCCGGCGAACGGCCACGACGACGCGCTGGTCACCACCATCGGGTCGTTGAGCCCGTAGCCCTCGTAGGTGTCGCCGACCACCTCGCTCGGGGGCAGGTTTGCGGGCGGTTGCGCCCACGTGTCACCGGTGGCGTTCAGGGGGCCCGTGGCGTAGATCGGGTCGAGCTGGGGATCCCTGTAATCGACCTCCTCCCGGTCCGGGCCCATGGGGCTGGGCTGGAGCCGGGCGTGGCGCAGGACCGGCGAGGCGCCGAAGTACACGACGTTGACCCCCTCGGTCCTGGCCGCCACCACTCCGTTGCGCTCCTGGAGCGTCCACGTCTCGTCGTGGCCCAGGGTGAGCAGGGCACGGTGGTCTTTGAGCAGGCCGGGGTGTTCCGAGAACGTCACGTCCGTCCAGTAGCTGACATCGAGGCCGTGCTGTTCGGCCCAGTACACCAGCGGGTACTCCAGCGCCATGAAGTCGGCGGCCCCGTTGCCGTTGGCGTACGGCCGGTCGAAGGACTCGACGTAGGCCCGCTGGCTGTACTGGGGGGACTGCCCTGGAGGTGCACCGCCGTACATGTCGTAACCCCCCCAGGTGTTCCATCCCTGCCACGTGAGGACACTGTTCTGCACCAGGTAGGTCGAACGGCTGGCCGGGTCCCATACGGTGAGCGGCACGTAGCTCTGCTGGCCGGGGTCCGCCACCAGCTTGAACAGGTAGTCGCCCTGCACGAAGCGACGGCCGATGGTCACGCTGAAGGACGGTGACCAGTTGTCGCAGGCCACCATCCGCGTGGCCGGGGCGAGGGTGCACTGCGGCTGCACGGTCCCTGCCAGCTCGGGCGAGCTCCACACCAGCCTGCCGCCCTTGCCCCCGTAGTAGCCCATCCGGTACGCACTGACGTGGTAACGGGCCGCGTGGGTGGTCACGTAGAAGGTCACCTTCTGCCCGGCACTGGCGGCCACCATGTCGGCGAACCCGTTGATGGAGGCCCCGCCGGTCCCCGAGAGGTGCCAGGCGGTCGTGCCGGGCTTGGCGTTCTCCTCCACGACCCAGCGGGCCTCGACCCCGTCGGGCCCGTTGAAGGTGGCCGCACCGGCGCTCTCGCCTGCCTTGGCGCGCCTGGGGGTGGTGCCAGGGCCCTTGGCGCTGTGGGCCGCCCTGGTCGCCACCCGGGCGGATGCCGGAGGCGCCTCTGAGCCGGCAGCGGCCGGGTGCCCCGTTCCCCCGCAACCTGCCAGGACCAGAGCGGCCGCCGCCGGTACGGCGGCAACAACCCGGGCGGCGCGCCCGCGCCCTCTCCGGCCGCGTCCGGGCGGGCCCTGCGCGGCTCGGCCTCCGGCACCGGCCCCGAGGCGCCAGGCACCCCGCCCGCACCTCGTACCCATCTTCATCCGTTCGCCTCCCTGTGGCTTTGTTGCATCTGTCGGCGGACCGCCGGCGTACCAGGCCGGACCACGGCCGTGCCGCCCGGCACATTGGCAACCCGCACCGGCACCGTCCCGGGCGCCCTCAACCGGGACCACCGCTGCGTGCCGCCACCGGACGAAGTTCGTCGTACCACTGCTGCCAGCGCCGCCGGGCGCCGGCCAGCACCGCGACGTCCGCCGGCACCGGGGCCACGACGGCCACCCGGTCACCGCCCACCTGTCCGGCCGGTCCCCGCCCGGGGCCAAGCACCAGCGAAGCGGCTCCGCGGGCCGTCGTCTCGGGCACCGTCGGGCAGAGCAGCGGCCGCCCAAGCACAGACGCCAGCCTGGCCCTCCACCAGCCGGAGCGGTCGATCGCACCACCGTTGGCCACTACCTCGAGGCGCCCGCCGGCCCCGGCCCCCTTCTCCAGGTCGTCGAGGCCACCGGCCAGCTGGAAGCACACCGCCTCCACCGCCGCTGAGACGATCTCGGCGCCGGTGTGGCCCAGGCCCAACCCGGTAATGCAGCCCTGGCCGGCCGGAACCGGGGCAGCGGGGGCGCGCGTGCCCGCGTGCCAGGGCATCACCATGACGCCGTGGCTGCCGGCCGGCGCGGGCTCGTCGATGTCGTAGTCAACGGCCGCGGCGACGTTACCGGCAGCCTCGGCCGCTCCGGCCCGGTGCCCGGTAGCCGCCGTGCCCACGCCCTCCCACAGCGACAGCGCCCACGAGTAGAGCTGACCACCGCTGCTGTAGGCCGCGCCGACGACGACGCGGTCGTGGTCGACGCAGTAGCGCCACAACCCGGCCGGCAGCGGTCCGGGGTCGGGGGCGTGGCGCACCGACCTTACGGCGGCCGAAGTCCCCACCGTGAGAGCCGCCTGCCCGGGGCCGTCGCAGCCGACGCCCAGGTTGGCGGCGGCCCCGTCCCCGATCACCGGGTGCCACAGCGCCGTTGCCAGTTGCGGCCAGCGCCGACGCCACTGCGGTGCCAGCCTGCCCCTCCATCCCCTGGGAGCCAAGGGCGGCAGCTGGCGCTCCTCCAAGCCGGCCAGCTCCAGCGCCTCGGCGTCCCAGCGGTGCTCGGCGGTGGCAAGCAGGCCGGTGCCCGATGCCATCGAGACCGACATCGAAGGGTCGTCGAGGAGCCTGGCACCGACGTACTCGGAGAGGCCCACATAGCCCGTGGGCCGGCCGGAGACCCGGGCTGCCAGCCACGGCACCTTCGAGGTCCAGTACATCGGGCCGGACGCGCACCCCGTGCGCTGGCGCAGCTGCTCGAGGCGCTCCTCGGAGAACCCGGGGCCGGGCCGGCCACCGGCGCCCGATCGGTGCCGGGGTTGCGCCCTGGTGTCGGCCCAGGTGAGCAGCTCCGACATCGGCGCGCCGTCGGGCCCGACGGCCACCGCCGAGTGCCACTGGGAGTCGGCCGCGACCTCGGTCACGCCGTCGAGGCAGCCGCGGGTGTGCAGTTCGTCGATGCAGGCCACCAGGTCGGCCAGGTAGTCGTCGGCGTCGAAGGTCGCCTGCCCGGGCTCGCGGGCCAGCAGATGGCGGGGCCGGCGCGCCAGCGCCCCTTCGACGGCCCCGACCGCCCCGCTGCCGTCCACCTCGAAGACGATGGCCCGTACCGATGAGGATCCCAGGTCGAGGGCCAGGGCGCGCTTCGCCATGGCCGCCCAAGTTAGTGCCCCGCCGGGTCAGACCTCGCCGGCTCGGGCCCGCGGGTAAGACCTCGCCGGCTCGGGCCCCGACCGCTCGAAGCTCGCCGGGCCTGGCGGGTGGTGGTGGCGGCACGGTGGCGACGACCGCAGTGGGACCGCCCGCTGCCGCCATGCCCGTGCGTAACAAGGGGCCCTGGTCCTCGGGGAGATCCACCTTGGCGGCGCTCACGTAGGCCACCACGGCCGACGCCGGCCACTTGCGGGTTGAATTAATCGGCCTGCCACCTGAGTGCAGCCTTTGCGTAATCAAGCGTTCAACTGGCGGGCTTAGCTTCACCGCACATGCACGCCACCAACGACCCGCTGACCACTGTGACGGGCCGCCGGCCCAGGCGCCCGGCCGTCACTGCACTGACCGCTGCCGCCCTGGCCGCCGCCGCCGTCTCGACCTCCGCCGCAGGGGCCGCCGCCTCGCCGGCCCGCCCGGCCTCGTCCGGCCCGACCCTGGTCGTCTACTCCGCACAGGGTTACGACTCCGCCGAGACCACCGCTTTCACCAAGGCCACGGGCATCGAGGTGAGCCTTGACGACGACAGCACCGGCCCGCTGCTCACCAAGGTCGAAGCCGAGAAGAACAACCCCAAGTGGGGCCTTTTGTGGGTGGACGGCGCCACGGCTTTCGCCTCGCTCGACCAGCAGGGCATCCTCATGAAAGGCTGGGAGCCCTCCGTCGCCTGGAACTCGCTCGGTGCCGCCTCGGTGCCAAAGGACAAGAGCTATGTACCCACCGGGCTCACCATGGCCGGGACCCTGGTCTACAACTCCAAGATCGTGAAGCACCCGCCCA
>JAKACE010000030.1 GCA_021821705.1 Actinomycetes bacterium
GGCGTCCGAGCGCGACGACCTGCCGCCTCCCGGCCTCACCGAGCGCGAGATGCAGGTCCTGCACCTGATGGCCCAGTCGCGCAGCAACAAGGAGATCGCCGCCACCCTGTTCATCTCGGAGAACACGGTCAAGAACCACGTCCGCAACATCCTCGAGAAGCTCCACCTGCACTCACGCATGGAGGCGGTCACCTACGCGTGGCGCAAACGCCTGCTCGACCCGAGGGACCAGGAGTGAGGCCCGGCGGCTGACCTGGTCTTCGACCCCACACTCGCCTGCAGCGGCCTTCGGCGGGCCGCCGGTGGTGGCCCCCAAGGACCCGGCACCGGAGGCGCCCCGCTTAGGGCCGTCTCCCCCTCCGAGCCGACGGCCGGCTCGACGATGGGCAGGACTTACTTCTAAACCGCGCCGTGCTCAGCAACCATTTGTTGCCTTACGTGGGTCGTTTAGCCCGCGGCTGGCGTCGACTTTCAACCACAGACCCGTCGGGCCTCGCCAATGAGGCTACTGCGCTGCCGCCGTGCCCGGAGCCCCGCTGAGCTGGTTTTTGAGCTGCATCAGGGCGTGGATCGGCCCGGGGTCCACGCCGGCAAAAGCCGCCAACCACAGCGTCGCATAGTCACCGAAATAAGTCAGGTCGAACAGCTGGGCGAGGTCACCCTCGCCACGGGCACGCACCTCGATGACGTCGGAGACATACGGACGGGCGATGTCAGAGGTGATATCGAAGCGCCTGCCCACCTGGGGGTGCTCCCCGTCGTGGCGCAGGGCCACCAGGCTGAGCCGGCCCCGCAGAGGGTCGGACCCCTCCGCCCAGCCGCACACCTCGTTGTGGCACAGCTCCGGTTGCGTGCTCGTGAAGGCCAGGCGCTTGGCGTTCTCGTTGACCTGCGACTTCCACCTGAGGGCGGCCACGGTCCCTATGGCTCCGCCGCCATACATCAGCGGGATGGTGCCACCGATGCGGCGGGCGACGTCGGCCGCAGGTGATGCGTCCGCCTGTGTGACCAGCTCATCGCGGCGCCACTTCAGCTGCTCGATGGCTCGCTCCAGCTGCACGTCAGCCCCTGGGACGAGCCCGATGCGCCACAGAGCCACCAGCAGGGGCACGGCCATGGCCCCGAAGGCGGCCCGCGGCCACACGAAGTCGGGGACGTCGATGACCGGGGCGCGCCAGGCGTCGGCCAACCGGCCGAGCTCGCCTCCACCGGTGACGACCACCATGCGGGCCCCCGCCAGAGCGGCATCGGTTGCCGCCTCGATCGTCTCCTCGGTGTTGCCCGAGCCGGACACGGCGAACACCAGGGAGGACTCGTCGACGAAATGGGGGCACTCGTAGTGCTTGACGACGGTCACGGGCACCGGAAGCAAGGGTGCGGCCACGGCTTGCAGCACGTCGCCGGCGATGCCGCTGCCGCCCATTCCCACCACGACGACGTTGCCCACCTCTTCACGCTGGGGCAGGCCGGTTATCTGACGCGAAGCCTCGAAGGCCCGCTCCACCTGCTCGGGGAAGCCGGCCGCCAGCTCGAACATCCCGTCCGTGTCCAGTACCGGCACTTAGGGCTCCCGTCCCTCTGCGAGCTCGAAGTTGGGCTTTACCCCATCGGCTTGCGCCTTGGCCATCAGCCTGTCGTGCTCGGCAGGCGACACCGCTTCGGCGTCCTCGACCAGCATGTCCGGGATGCCGTCCTCGATGCGGTAGCGGCACCGCAGCCTGGGGTTGTAGAGGCTCTCCTCGTCGGCGAAGTAAAGGAGCGGGCCCTTGTCCTGGGGGCAGGCCAGGATCTGGACCAACAAGGGATCGAGCATGGCTAGCCGTCCTGGCGGATGAGTGAGAGCACCTCGTCGGTGCGGCTCTTGCATGCGGGCTGGTCCGGGGCCTCGACATTGAGCCTGACCAGGGGCTCGGTGTTGGACGGTCGGACATTGAACCACCAGTCGCCGAAATCGACGGTCAGGCCGTCCATGCGCGACTGGCTCGCCTCGGGGTGCTCTGCGCCGTAGCGCTGAGCGATGGCCTCGACGGTGGCCTTGGGGTCGGCGACCTCGGTGTTGATCTCGCCGGACATCGCGTAACGGTCGAAGGGCTTGCGCAGCTCCGACAGCGGCCGGCTGCTCTTGGAGAGCACCTCGAGGACCACGAGAGCAGCGATGGAACCGGAATCAGCCCGGTAGTTGTCCCTGAAGTAGTAGTGCCCGGAGTGCTCTCCTCCGAAAAGGGCACCTGTCTCGGCCATGACTCCCTTTATGAACGAGTGGCCCACCCTGGTCATGACCGGCGTCCCACCGTTTTCCCTTATGACCTCGGGGACCGCCTTGGAGCAGATCAAGTTGTGCAGGATCGTCGAGCCAGGGTGTTTTTCGAGCATGGCCTTGGCGACGATGGCGGTCGTCGTCGAGCCGCTCACGGGCTGGCCCTTGTCGTCGACTACGAAACAGCGGTCGGCGTCGCCGTCGAAGGCGAGCCCGACGTCGGCACCGGTCTCGAGTATTCGGGCCTGCAGGTCGCGCAGGTTCTCCGGCTGTATCGGGTCCGCCGGGTGGTTGGGGAAGTTGCCGTCGAGCTCGGGGTAGAGGATCTCCAGCTCGAAGGGCAGGCCCTCGAAGACGGCAGGCACGACGAGCCCACCCATGCCGTTGGCCGTGTCGGCCGTGACCTTCAGTGGGCGCAGGACGCCGACATCGACGAAGCTGCGGACCTTGGCGGCGTAGTCGGCCAGCACGTCCTCATGGCTGACCCGCCCCCTGCGGTCCTCGGGCACGACGTCGAAGTGGTCGGCCTCCACCGCCGCCCTGATCTGCACCAGCCCCGACTCGGCCCCCACGGGGCGGGCGCCGGACAGACAGAGCTTGATGCCGTTGTAGCGGGCCGGGTTGTGCGAGGCGGTGAACATGGCACCGGGAGCGTCGAGCGCCCCCGACGCATAGAACATCTCGTCCGTCGAGACAAGGCCGATGTGGACCACGTCGACGCCCGCACCGGTCACGCCGTCGGTGAAGGCCCGGACCAGCTCGGGCCCGGAGGGTCGCATGTCGTGGCCGACAAGGATGCGCGGTGCCCGGGCAAAGGCAGCGAACGCCGCTCCCACCTTGTGGGCCAGAGCCGCGTTGAGCTTGTCGGGCACCGTCGCCCGGATGTCGTATGCCTTGAAGATTTCGTCCAGGAGCGCCATGTGCATGTACCGTCCGACGCACAAGCTAACAAACCGCCGACGGGTGGGGCACGTCCTGGCTCAGGCGCCCTGGCCATCCTGGGCCTCAGGGCGCTCGCCCGGCGCTGCGGCCTCTTGTTGCCCCGTACCCGTGCTCCTGCCCGCCTCCTCGCCGATGCCCGCGCCCGGCGCCGGGCTGACAGGCGCCTCCGGGCTGCTGGCGGCCGGCCGGCGGTAGTGACGTGGGGCTTCGGCCTCGGGCGCCGGCTTGCTCGCGTCAGCGGGCAACACCCGAGCGGGCCCGGCGGCGCCGGCCCCCTCCCCCGGCCCGTTCTCGGGCCCACGGTCCTCGGTGGCCCCGTCCTCGGTGGCCCCGTCCTCGGTGGCCCCGTCCTCGGTGGCCCCGTCCTCGGTGGCCCCGTCCTCTGCACCGGCAGCACTTGCAGCAGGCGAGGCGGCCTCACTACCCAGGGCTGGGGCAGCCCCAGGCCACCCACCGTCGGGTGGCGACAGCCGGTACCCCTGGCTCCGGTCCTGCTGAGGCGGAGCGGCAGGGTGGTCTCCGTCACCGCCGGCAGCCGTCCACGCGACCTCCTCGGGGACCGGGCCGGGCCCGCCATGCCGGCCGGCCGGCCCTGTCCGGCGAGCAAGGCCACCGAGCCTGGCCGCAACGGCCCGCTCGAAGCGACCGGGGCCCTGGCGCCCGCCCAGTCCAGGCCGGCGCACGGCGGCCATCAACACCTGCGGGCGCAGGACCAGCCATATCAGCCCGCCGAGGGCCAGCAACGATATGGCCCAGCCTTCGTAGTCGACAGGCGTCGTGCCGTAGTAAAGGGTGACCTCGTGCGACGTCGGTACGACAGCCATGAGGTTGGGGCTGACTCGGTAAACGCCCTGCGCCCCCCGGACCTGCCAGTTGGGGAAGTAGGACACCGTCACCACGACAGGCACGCCCGTACGGCTCACGTGGAAGCTGATGGAGCTGTTGTGCTCCACGATGCCGCTGACACTGGTGCTCGGCTCCGCCTTGACCGGCACGTCGGTCGTCCCATAGGGCACGCGCGCCCAGCTCGCCGGCCCGTTGGCGGCAAGGTACACGTTCCACGCGCTCGGGTCGTCGTACCAGTTGGTCATGACCTGGAGCCACTTGGGCTGCGAGGAGTTGTCGAGCCCGCCCATCACGACCGGCTGGTTTGCCAGCGGGTGGACACGGGGGGCGTCTTTGACCAGGTAGATGTCCCAGTGCTGGGACTGGGTGCCACTCGGGCCACCATTGGTGCCCGAGTAGTTGATGCTGTACGGCCCGAGCGTGGCGACCAACCGGAGCGACGGGTCGGCGGCGGCCTGCTGCTGCAGCTCGGGGTTGATGGCCATGTAGTACTTGACGCCCAGCATCTGCAGGTGCTGCACTCCGAGGGCGACGTTGGGCGAGCTGGCGTAGGGCAGGCCCACCATCGGGTCGGACGGCTGGAGGGACAGCTCGGACTGGTTGATGAAGTGGAAGGGCGTCGTGGCCGAGGCTTCGTAGTAGAGGCCCTCCATCGACCCGATGCACCCGTTGGTCCAGTAGGGCAGGATCGTCAAGGCGTCGGTCGTGCCGTAGTCGTTCATGGTGGAGGAGTACTCCCACATGAGGTTGCCGCAGCCGTACTTGTGCGAAAGCGCCTCCATTTCGGCGACGATCTGCTGGTACTCGGGCCAGCGGGTCTTCACGTCGCCGGTGTCGCAGCTGGGCCCGGCCATCGAGCAGGTGTACTGGTAACCGCTGTAGTTCCAGGAGATCCAGCTCGGTATGTAGGAGGCGCTCTGCTGTGGGATCCCAAGGAACTGGTAGCTGCCCGACGGGCCGACCTTCTCGCCTGGCAGGACCCGCAGCGGGAAACCGACCCATGCCAGCGCCAGGAGCAGGACCAGCAGTGGCCCGGGCAGGGCGGCAGCCCTCATGGTGACGCTGAAGCTGGTCCAGCGTTCGGCCAGGACAGCGTAGAGCTCGGCCACGCTCAGGGCGGCGAGCATGTACAGGGTGAGGAACCAGAAGGGCAACACCCGGGCGTTCCACAGGATGCTCTGGGGGTCGTAACGGAACGCCACCGCAGCCAGCACCGCCATGATCGTGATGAACTCGCCCACCCGCCGCCGCCTGGCGATGCTCAGGGCCGCACCGATGCCCGCCATGATGAACAGCCAGGTGTCCGAGCGCGGGAACAGGGTCGAGATGTAGGTGGTGATCCGCGTGTACCCCATGTCGGTGACATAGGGGAAACGCTCGAAGAAGGGCCAGGCCCACCACGCCACCAGGCAGCCGCCCACCAGCATGGTGGGCAGTGCCCAGCGCAGGGCGCCGCGCCAGTCACGGTTGCGGAAGGCATGCATGACGACGATGACGACGGCCCCGGCCCCGGCGAACATGGTTGGGTCGATGTGGGAGGCGAAGGCGCACGCCAGCACCACGGCGGCCCAGGCCCTGTACCTACCGGTCTGCATGCCCCGCATGACGAGCCCCAGGAACACCAACGCGAACCACAGGCTCCAGGCGAAGGCGAACTCGCCCGCCAGCGTCGAGGCGATGTTGCCCCCGTAGATCGAGTACTCGGTGCCGAACATGTACGGCAGCGTCGCCGCCGCCAGGACGGCCGGGACCGGGAAGGGCGCCCGGGCGAGGCGGCCCATCAGCCACGCCGCCACGGGCATCAGGATCATTGGCGCCGCCGTGAGCAGCTTGAAGGCGATGTCATAGGGAATGAGCTGCGACAACGCCACGATGCTGTAGATGGGCACCGGAAAGTAGAAGGTGGGGGCCGGGAAACCGTCCCAGTTGGACGAGGTCCAGCCCTCCAGGCGGAAGTGGGGTAGCACCTGGTGCATCACGACCCACGGGAGCAGCACGTGGGCACCGGTGTCGCCCCCGGAGATGGTCGTACGCAGGAAGAGCAACGACGGGTCGAACTGCATGAACACGAAGACAACACAGGCGACCACGACCACGAACGTGACCATCCGCTCTGGCTGGAAGAGGGGCCGTACGAGCCTCCCCGACCAGGCCTTCAACCTGGCCACCGCCTCCTGGCCCCTCTGCGCAGGGTAGACGATCTCGTGCTCAGCAGACCTGGGGCCCTCCACCTGATCGCCTGCACCGAGGTCCCCGCTGCCCTGCGCGCCGTCGGGTGGCGCGCCGGCATCCTCATGCGTGTAGGTCATTGGGAGCCATTCTGGCCGCTATGGCGCCTTCGGGGAAGACGCCACGCAGGCGGCGGCGTTGCCGGGCTCAGGGCCTCGGCGTCTCCGGGGCCCTCAGCGCCCGACGGTGGCGAGGTCGAGGACGCCCGAAAGCGTGAGCATGCCGTCGCGCGACTCCCACCAGCGAAGGTCGCACGAAGAGCAGCTGTGAAGCGCTACCCGCTCGCCGCTCACCACCATCTCGATGATGACCATTTCCCTGGTGTGGCAGTTCGGGCACTTCATCGGCCTTGCTCCCCTGTTCGCCGTTGCGCTTGTCGACGCCGTCCCCGGCCTGGGCCCCTGGGGACGACCGTTACAACATCGGCATGGAGGGCTCACGGTCTTTAGCAATTGGCCGAACGAACGTCGTGGTTGGCGCGCTTGTCGGACGCGCAACGCGCATTGCCCGAACTCGGGGCGGTTTAGCGAAGCCTGTGGCGGTCCAGGGGCTCGGAGGACGGGCCGCCCCTCCAGTGGCCCGGCAACGGCTGGCTGAGCCTGCCGCGGCCCCGTTCGGGGAGCCTCAGAGGATGGCGCTGAGTTGCCCGCCGGGGCCCGGAGCCGACAGGCCTGTTGCCCCGACAGGACCGCCCGAGGCCTCGTGGCCTCCCCGAGCTGAACGCGTGCCGCGGCGCGCCCCGCCCGCCCCGGTCTCGGGGCCGGGGGCAACGCCGTCAGAGGCCGGGAGGCAGGCCGGTGCCACGACCTCTGCCCGGCCGCTCTGAGCGTCACGGGCCCGAGCGTCGCGGCCCTGTGCCCGGCCGTGCCCCTGGGGGGGCTGAGCTCGCTGGGACTGCGCTCCCGGGGACTGCGCTTCGTCGGCCCCGGCTCGGCTCCGGCTTCGCCTCGCAGCCGAGGGTGCGGCCGCGCTCCGTGCCTCACGAGGCCGACCCGCCGCCCGCTCCCCGGCTTCGACCGGGACGCTCTCCCGGGCCGCGGCAGGCACGGTGGCGGCGCTGCCAGGCAGGAGCATGGCCTCCTGGCCGTCGGGCTTCTGACCCCCCCGTGTAGCCCGGCGGTCGACGCAGAACCACCCGCGGGGGACCCTCAGGTTGTCGGCGTGGCGTTCGCACAGGGGCCAGCGGTGCGAGTTGTCGTCCGCCGACAAGGGCTGGTCGTCCAGCCACGCACAGCGAGCTTCATAGTCGTAGGCCAGCCAGGCCGCGGCTCGCGAAGCGCAGGCCGGGCGGGCGCAACTCTGGAGGGTCACCGCCCGAAACTACCGCAGGCAGGCACCCGGGAGCAGCTATGGGAGCCCGGGGTGGGCAGGCCGGGCAGCCGCGGCGGGTTCCTGTGCCGCCAAGGCACGACCTCGGACCTAGGATTGGGGGCCTATGAGCCGGCAACCCGGGGATCTGAGGCCCCGCCAGCCAGACAGGCCCAACGGCGGCATGCCCATGGGACCTGACCGTTCGTGGCGCTGGGTCGCCGGGGCACTGCTGGCGATAATCGTCCTCGCCCTGCTGGTCTCCAACGTCATGGCGACGACGCAACCTCAGACCGTCAGCTACAGCCAGTTCATGAACCAGCTGCGTGCCCACCAGGTCGCCAAGGCCATCGTCAACAACAACACGGGCGCCATCGCCTACACCATGAAGAGCGGCACCCAGTTGCAGGTGCAGGGCCCGGCGCAGGCGGTCATCGACCTCAACGAGGTCTCCACTCTCGACAAGTACCTCGGCACCGGGCTCAGCTTCACGCCGCCCGGCCAGCCCTGGTACGTCGGGCTCCTGCCGGACGTCCTTCTGATCGCCGTGTTCGTGCTGCTCATCGTGTGGATGGCTCGCAGGGCCCAGGGCCAGATGGGCGGCATCATGTCCATCGGGCGGAGCCGGGCCAAGGTTTACACGACGGAGCGGCCGCGTACGACCTTTGCCGATGTGGCGGGCTACGAGGGCGTAAAGATGGAGATCCGCGAGGTCGTGGACTTCTTACGCTCCTCGAGCCGGTTCAAGGAGATAGGCGCCAAGATCCCCAAGGGCGTCCTACTGGTCGGCCCCCCTGGCACGGGCAAGACCCTGCTGGCCAGAGCGGTGGCAGGGGAGGCCGGCGTGCCGTTCATGTCCGTCACCGGTTCGGACTTCATGGAGATGTTCGTGGGCGTAGGTGCCTCCCGCGTCCGTGACCTGTTCCAGACCGCCCGCAAGCAGGCACCCGCCATCATCTTCATCGACGAGATCGACTCCATCGGCCGCAAGCGGGGCGCCGGGCTGGGTGGCGGCCACGACGAGCGCGAGCAGACCCTCAACCAGATGCTTGCCGAGATGGACGGCTTCGAGGCCACCGAGGGCATCGTCATGATGGCGGCCACCAACCGCCCGGACATCCTCGACCCGGCCCTCTTGCGACCAGGGCGTTTCGACCGCCAGATCGTGGTGCCGCTCCCCGACCTCGAGGAGCGCCTCCCCATCCTGCGTGTCCACTGCAAGGACAAGCGCGTCGGCCAGGACGTCGACCTGACGGTCGTCGCCCGCGGTACGCCGGGCATGAGCGGCGCCGACCTGGCCAACCTGGTCAACGAGGCGGCCCTGCACGCCGTGCGCAGAGGTGCCTCGTCCATCAGCATGGCCGACTTCGACGCGGCCCGCGACCGTGTCCTCATGGGGCAGCGGCGCGAGTCGACGGTGCTGTCCGAAAAGGAAAAGGTCGCCACCGCCTACCACGAGGGCGGCCACGCCGTCCTCGCCTACGTGCTCCCGGACGCAGACCCGGTGCACAAGGTCACCATCCTGCCTACCGGCATGGCGCTCGGCGTGACCCAGCAGCTTCCGATCGAGGAGCGTCACACCTATTGGCGTGAGTACATCGAGGACTCCCTGTGCGTGATGATGGGAGGTCGCTGCGCCGAGGAGCTGATCTTCGGGACCCTTTCGACGGGCGGCTCCAACGACATCCAGCGGGCGACGGAGATGGCCCGAAAGATGGTGCGCGAGTTCGGCATGTCCGAACGCGTCGGGCCTATGGCCTGGGGTAATGGGGGCGAGGTCTTCCTCGGCGACGACCTCATGCACACGCGCGACTACAGCGACGTGACCTCCCGGGTCATCGACGAGGAGGTCGAGCGCATCCTGCGTGACCAGGAGGCGCGGGCACTGCGCCTGCTGCGCGAGCACCAGCGCGGCCTGGCCGCCGTCGCCCAGGCCCTGATCGAGCGGGAGACCATCGACGGCGCCGAGGTGGCCCGGCTGGTCGACCAGGCCTACGGACGCCCACTTCACGACCAGCCCGAGGTGCCGAGGTTCGCCGTTGCGGCCGTCAACGGCGGCGGTAACCACGGCGATCCCGAGGCCGTCCCCGGTGAGGCCCCGCCAGGGCCGTCGTTCCCGCCTACGCTGCAGGCGACTTGGGCGCCGCCCGCACCGCCTCCGCCGGCCGCACCACCCTCCGGGGCCGGTGAAGGCCCGGGCCCTCGCTGACGAGGGGACCGTCCTGGCCGGCCGGAGAGGTGCCGGGCCCTTCGGGCCTGGCTTCACGTTCACCAACAGCGGGCACGCTGGGTCGCGCCAGCCCCGTTACAAGGGGCCGAGCAGGCGCAGACGGCGCGGGTCGTGGTGGCTCGCGGCCTTGGCCGTTGTCGTGGTGGCAGCCGTCGCTGCCGGCCTGGTCGTCATAAGCCGGCGTCCGGCTCGGACGGCCACGCCACCGGCCAGGGCGCACCACCGGGTCACGACCACGACCCTGCCGGCGGTCCCCCCACCCGCCGTGTCCACTGCTCTCGCTCCATTTTCTCTGCCTGTGCCCATCGGCCAGGCTCTCGTCCTGCCGGGCACGAACGGCCAGCTGCTCGTAGTCGGGGGCGAGCCCGTTTCCGGCCCCCCAGCCAAGGGGGCCTTCCTTGTCGGCACCTCCGGTAACGGGCTGCGCCTGGCGGCCACCCTCGCATCAGGTGTCAAGGATGCCTCTGGTCTCGCCCTGAGGGGCCAAGATGTCGTGTTCGGTGGTGCCGGGCCTTCCCCCACCTCGGCCGTGCAGACCTTCACGGTGCCATCCTCGGGGGCGGCGCACGGTACGGCCGGGACGGGCGCCACCACGGCCACCGCCGTGGCCGCCGCGGCCACTGGCTCCATGCCGGGCCCGCGGGCAGGCTCGGGCGCGGTCAAGGTCGGTGCCACCGCCTACGTGGTGGGAGGCTACGACGGGGCCGCCCCCGATGCCCAGATCCTTGCTACCAACGACGCTTCGACTTTCCGGGTCGCTGGCACCTTGCCCCTGCCCGTCCGCAACCCAGCCGTTGCCGCCGTCGGTGGCCAGATTTACGTGTTCGGCGGCGAAGCCCTGGTCCAGGCTGGACCGGCGGCGCCTTCGGGGGCCTCCAAGGCGTCCGGCAAGCGGGCCCGGCACCAAACGGTGCCCACCGTCGGCCGGGCGGCCAATGGGCGCAGCCGGGCGAGCTCGACGAGCTCGACCACAGCCGCCGTGCACACCAGCCCGAGCTGGGGCCCGGTCGCGGACATACAGCGCTTCGACCCGGCCAGCGGCAAGGCCACCGTCGTGGGCCATCTCCCGACTGCCGTCGAAGGAGCCGTCGCCGTCACTCTCGACGGCCACATCTACGTGGCCGGTGGGCGGGGCCCGGCGGGCACAAACGCCAAGATCTGGGGTTTCGAGCAGCAGGTCGGCAGGGTCGTGGTGGCGGGGGCACTGCCCACGCCCGTGGCCGGTGCCGGTGCCACGGTGATGGGCAACACCGCGTGGCTCGTAGGTGGAAGGGCGGCTG
>JAKACE010000031.1:0-5707 GCA_021821705.1 Actinomycetes bacterium
GCGATCAGTGCCCGGCTGCCCGCCGGCGGTCCCTTGGGTGACGGCGCCGAAGTCGAGGTCCGAGCTCGCCCGCTCTTGGACGGCCCCGGGCTCCCGCCCGTCAACGAAGGCCCAGAAGAGATGAGCGGCACGGTGGTGGTCGTGGTGGCCGGCGTCGTCTTGTGGCTCGCAGGTCCGCCTGTGCTTGCGCCGGCCGCCGCAGCCGGCTTCCCGCCCACGCCCCCGGTCCCTGCCGCGCCGGCACCGCTTGCGCCCGTCGTAGACGTAGCCGTGCCTGGCACAGCCAAGGCCCCTGGCGACGATGTGCTCACTGTTGCCCTCGGTCCGGCGACCCGCGAGCTCAGAGTGGTCGTCGAGGCTGGGACCGTCGTCGGACCGGGCCCGGGCCCGGTCGTCGTTGGACCAGGAGGTGTCGTCGGGCTTGACAGAGCACCGGCACGGACGGCCAGCACAGCCGCCGCCAGCCTGGGGTCGCCTGCCAGCTGCCGTGCGCCTGTAACCCCCTCGGCCGCCATGGCCCCTGCGCTCGCGCCCACGCCCCGTGGAGAGCTTGCGTAGCCGGAGCGGCCCGGCCCACCCGGCAAGCCGGCAGCGCCGAGTACCAGCACCACGAGGCCGGCGAGGGCCGTGCGCGCCAAGCGGCCCGCCGGTGACCGAACCGACCGGCACCTGCTGTGCTGAGCGTGATGTGCTGGCATCCTTCGTTTCTCCGGGCCGGACGTCCTCCCCGGCTCCGCCTCGGCGCTGACGGAGGCGCCGCCGGCTAGCTCGGCGCTCCCCCGGAGGCTGACCTGAGCGGCAAGCCGGACCGGCCAGGCTCCCACCAGGGCCTCCTTGGCCCCGACGACTGAGCGGCAGGCTGCGGCTGCAGCCGATCGGGACAACCTCCCACTGGGAGTATCGGCAGCTGGCGCGTCGCACCGAAGACCTTGCTCCGGCCCTGCGGCGCGTGCCGGTACAGCCAGCAACCAGGCTCTCCACCTCGCCCGGCTGCTCGTACTCTACGCTGCGGAGCTTCTCAGCGCACGAGGCCGACGGACCGGGCCGATGCCATGCCCGCTACTTCGGCCCGGGAGGGAGAACTTCGTCGTGGATGCCGCACTCGGTCTTGGCCAGGCCGGACCAGCGGCCGGACCGGGGGTCCTCACCGGCGCTAACCGGCTTGGTGCACGGCCAGCAGCCGATGGACGGGTAACCCTGCTTGAGCAGCGGGTTCACCGGGACATCGTGGTCGGCGATGTACCCCTCGACGTCGAGGTCGGTCCAGTTGGCCAAGGGGTTCACCTTGACCAGGCCACGGCGGTCCCGTGTCACGATCGGCGCCTGCTTGCGGGTCGACGCCTCTTGGCGGCGTAGCCCGCTCATCCAGGCGGCCTTGCCGACCAGGGCCCGCTCTAGCTGCTCGAGCTTGGCCGGGCTGCAGCAGCTGACCGGGTCCGACTTCCAAAGCGGCACGGTTGGCTGGCGGACGGTCATGATCCGCAGGTTGAGCCCGTAACGGCGCCTCACCTCCTCCACCGTCGCCAGGGTCTCGGGGAAGTGGTAGCCGGTATCGATGAAGACGACCTCTATGGACGGCTCCACCTTGGTGGCCACGTCGATCAGGACGGCGTCGGTCATCGAGGCCGTCAGGCACAGGCGGGGGTGGAACTGTTCGACCGCCCACTGGACGATCTCGCCTGCAGAGGCGCGCTCGAACCTGGCGTTGAGCTCGCCAAGAGCCTCCTGCGTCAGGTCTCCTTTTCCGGGGGCGTCAAGCAAAGTCAAAACACTACCTCTCCCGTGCCGAAGGCCCGCTCAAGCACCGGCGCATTCGCCCATGCCGACTTCGGCCACGTACGGACCAGTCTCGTCGAAATCGATGTAGTAGTCAGGCCGCTCCTCCGGGGAGGGCCACTGGTCGAGGTCCCCAAGGCCTGAAGCCACAGCCTTGGCCCCCCCGGCCCGGGCCAGCCACGACGCGAAGTCCTCGCCCGCCTCACGCTCGTCGGCATAGCGCCCCACGATGCGGACCGTCGCTTCGGCGCAGGCCTTGGCCGGCAGGCGCATCGCCCTCTGGCCAAACTCGATCTCGGTGTCGCCGACGCGCCCGCCCAGCAGCAACTGGTAGCCGGGAGCGGGCCGGCCATGGGCGCGGCGCTCTGCCCCGTGAAAGCCGATGTCGGCCACGTGGTGCTGGCCGCAGCTGTTGGTGCAGCCGGAGATGTTGACTCGCACACCCCCGACATCGGCCAGGCCCGCCTTCTCCAGCGCGTTGCCGATGTCGTCCGCCAGCCCGCGGCTCTGGGTGACAGCCAGGTTGCAGGTGTCGGCGCCAGGGCAGGACACCACGTCGCGAGCCAGCTCGGCGCCCGGCTCGGCCATCCCGATGCCTTCTAGGCGGGAGTACAGGAGGGGCAACTGTTCGGCCGTCAAGTCCCGGAACGCCAGGTTCTGGCGGTTGGTGATGCGCACGCTGGCACCCAGGTCCCGCTGTATGGCCGCCAGCTCCCTGAACTGCGTGGACGTGATATCCCCCAGGCGGGCGTAGGCGATCGCCGACACCGTGCCCTTGGCCACGCCGACGACGACGTTGGCCGACTCCCAGCGCTTGTAAGGGTCACCGGGCCCGAGGCGGAGGGTCACAGGAGTGCCGACCGGGGTCGGCGCGGCACCGGCCCCCACGCCCGCCGGGGCGTCGCCCAGCTCCTCGACCACGGCCGGCACACCTCCAGGCCAGCTGCTGGAGGCGAGCAGGTACTTGCGCTCCTTGAGGATGCGCCGGCGCAGCTCGTCCATACCGATGGCGTCCACCAGCCACTTGAGGCGCGCCCGCAACTTGTTGTCCCGGTTACCGAAGTGGTCGAAGGTTCTCAGCACGGCCTCGAGCGTGGCCAGCAGCTCCTCGCGCGGCGTGAACTCTTCCAGGGCCTGCGCAGGGTGGGGATTGGCGCCGAGGCCGCCGGCGACGAAGACGCGGAAACCGGCCTCGGTCGTGCCGTCCGGGTGGGGGCGGGAAACGGCCACCACTCCGACGTCGTTGAACATGGCCTGGCCGCAGTCGGTCATGCAGCCCGAGAAGTTGATCTTGAACTTGCGCGGTAGGCGCTGCGCGTACGGGTGGTGCAGGAAGTGCCGGAACGCCGCCTCGGCCCACGGGCTGATGTCGAGGACCTCGAAGGGGCAGGCCCCCGCCAGGTGGCAGCCCGTGACGTTGCGCACAGTGTCACCGCAGGCTTCGCGCGAGGTGAGGCCCACCATGGCGCACTCACGCAGCAGCCGAGGGACCGCCTCCAGCTGCACGAAGTGGAACTGGATGTTCTGGCGGGTCGTCAGGTGGCCCCAGCCCCGGCTGTAACGGTCGGCGATGTCGCCGAGGGTCTCGAGCTGCTCCGGCGTGATGGACCCATAAGGTGCCTTGACCCGGACCATCTGGTTACGGCCACCCTGGCGCTGGCCGTACACCCCGTTGTTGAGGCGGAAGACCCTGAACTCTTCCTCTCCGAGCTCGCCGGTGAGGTAGGCCGCGAGCATGGTCTCGAACTTGTCTATGTCAGCTTTCAGTTCGGGGGTCAGGTCGCGGGTGGCGATTGCGGGAGTCATCGTCCCTATTCTTATCATTCCCGATCGTTTTAGTCAACATTAACAGTCCTGGCCAGGCCGTCCCTGCCCGGCACGGCATGGGGCGAGGTGAGCCGCGCCGGCCGGCGCCGGCTCCTCTCAGGTGCCCGCGATGGCCACGACGGGCCCCGACCCGGCCGGCACCGGTCTCGAGACCGCAGGCGAGGCGTCACCGAAGCCGTACACGCGCCCGTCGGAAGCGGCCATGTAGTAGCCCTTGCCGTCGGGTGTCATGGCCAACCCGACGATGTCGCGCACCTTGATGTGACGGCCGGGCAGGCTTCCGACGTACCTGGCGCCCCTGCCGAAGGAGAACGCGCCGCCGTCCGCTCCGACGAGCAGGTAGCCCGTGCCGGACGGAGCGGGCACCAGGGCCCGCACGTCGTGGACATGGTGGTGGGAAGCGGGTAGCGAGCCGTGGTAGCGGGCCGTGCCGAAGTCGAAGACGCCGCCGTCGGCCCCCACCAGCAGGTAGCCGCCGCCGTCGGGTGCCGAAGCCATCCCCACGATGTCATGGACATGTACGTGGCGGGCGGGCAGCGAGCCGTGGAAGCGCGCGTCGCCGAAAGCGAAGAACCCTCCGTCCCGTCCGACCAGCCAGTACCCGGCACCATCTGGCGTGGCGGCAATCGCGACGATGTCATTCACCCGTACGTGCAGTGCCGGTAGGTCGCCCTCGGGCCGGGCCGTGCCGAAGGCGCTGACCGTGCCGTCGGCCGTGACCACCCAATAGCCGGTACCTCCCGGCGCTGCTGCGATACCGACGACCTTGCCACCGGCACGGCCGGGGCCGCCCATGGCGCGCCCACCGCCGACCCCGAAGACGACGCCCTTTGCCGTGGCCAGCCAGTAGCCGGGAGCGGGCAGGCGTACGGTCTCCTCCAGCACCTTGGAGCTGGAGGGGGTGAAGCCCTGGCCTCCCGAGTAGGACGCCTGCACCAGGCGGGTACCGGGCGTGGGGTAGGTGACCGTGCAGGTGGCGGTACCTCCACCGCCTACCGGCAGTGAGGTGCAGCCGGCCACGGCGGCTCCGTCGGCGATGAAGCTCACCGAACCGGTGGTGGGGGCCGGCGTCACCTTGGCGACGTAGGTCACCTGCACGCCCGTCATGACCTGGCCCGCCGAGGCGACCACGCTCACCCTGGTATGCCGGGGTGCCGGCGGTGCCAGGGCACCCGACTCGACCAGGGGATAGCGCTCCTGGCCGTCCTGGTACCACCCCACTGCGGTGCAGGACTGGGCGGCAGCGCAGGAGGTGCCCAGCAGCTGAGCCGTCTGGCCCGAAGGGGTCGGCGGCGATGCCGTGGCCCAGTTGCCGCCTGCGAGCACGGCAACGAGCGCCAGGTTGCCGGTACCCGCCGCACCCTGGACGTAGCCGGTCGCTGCGCACGAAGTTGGCGACACGCAACTGACGGCGCTCAGCCCGGCACCTGCTCCACCGGCTGGGGGCCCGGCGACCACGGTCCACGCCGGCGCAGAGGTGGCCCCGACGGGGCTCTGCTCAGCCTGCTCCTCGACCAGCGCAACGTCGCCGGTGGCCACTGTCGAGGAGCCCACCGCCAGGCAACGGCCCGTGCCCGGGCAGGAGACGGAGCTGAGCAGGTCCGAAGCGGACGCCGTCGCGGCGGCCCCGGCGCCCGACCAGGAACCCGAGGTCATCGTTTCGACGAGCCCTCTTGTGCCCTGGGCTCCCGAGTAGGAGCCGACGGCCGTGCACGTGCCGGCACCTGGGCACGAGACTGCCAGCAGCTCGCCGGCCGTCCCCACCATCGGCAGTGCCTGGAGCGACCACCCGTTCGAAGGCCCTGTGACGGCGATGGGCACGGCCTTGCCCGAGGTCCCGACGTAGTAGCCGACAGCGGTGCAGACGCCGACCACCGGGCAGGAGACGCCTTGTAGGTAGGTGGCAGCCGAAGTGCCGACGCCGGGGCTGGCCGCCACCGTCCAGGCGCCTGCGGAAAGAGTCTCGATCAGTGGCTGAGCCACTCCGGCCGAGTCGACGTAATAGCCGACGGCGGCGCACTGCCCGGCCGCCGGGCAGGACACCGCAGTGGTCAGTGCGTTACCGAGGTTGATCCGGGCCGTGCCGGGAACCTCCCGCGCCGGC
>JAKACE010000031.1:5717-11021 GCA_021821705.1 Actinomycetes bacterium
GTACACGCCTTGCAGGTAGGCGGGCGCGCCCGAAGCCAGGCCGGGCACCACCGGAGCCGGGGCGGCCTGGGGTGACCATACGCCCGCCGACAGCGCCTCGACCAGCGGTGCAGGCAGGCCCCCCGAGCCCACGCTGTCACCGACGGCTATGCATTGGCCGGCAGCCGGGCACGACACCGAGAGAAGCTGGGCATCGGACGCCTGGGGCACGGCCGTGGCCACCGTCGCCCACTTGCGGGCTGTCCCCGACGCAGCGAAAGCCAGTGTCACAGGTGAGAGCGGCAGCGCCTGCCAACCGACGGCATCGCAGAGCCGGGAGCTGCATGAAATGGCGGACAACACCCTGTCGCCACCGCCGGGACGGGGCCGGGACAACTGCCACCTACCGGCGGCCAGGAACAGCGACAGGGCCTGTCGCCGCTGGCCGTCCGAGTAGGAGCCGACGGCCGTGCACTGGCCGACCGCCGGGCAGGACACGGCGCTGAGCTGGTTGTTCGCCACACTGGCATCGGGACTGGCCGCAACGGGCGCCCACTGGCCGTTGGCGAGCACGTCCACCAGGGTCTGATGGGCGTGGCCGTTGAAGTACCACCCCACGGCGGCACAGGAGGTCGTGGAGGCGCACGACACCCCGTCGAGGACGTTGTCACCACCCCCCAGCGACGGCACGGCAACCGAGGACCAGTACGTGCCCGACTGCACCTCGACCAGCGGGTGCATGGCGCCGGTCACTGCCTGGTAGTACCCGACGGCGGTGCAGCCACCCGAGGGGGCGCAGCTGACCGCTTGCAGGACGTCGCCACGCGGCCCGGGCTGAGCAGCCGGTACGGTCCCCCAACCGGCGCCCGAGAGCGACTCGACGAGCGCCTGCTGGTGGCCGCCGGCGGCGTACCAGCCTACGGCGGCGCACGACGCCGGCCCCGAGCAGGACACGCCTGTCAGCTCAGCTGAAGCGCCCAGCTGTGGCAGCGGCGTCACCGACCACGTCCCGCCGGCCAGCACCTCGATCAGGGCTTGGCGCGACGAACTGCCGACGGCCTGCTGGTAGCCCACGGCCACGCACTGGCCCGGTGCCGGGCAGGACACCGCGTCCAAGCCCACCAGCCCGGCTCCGGGCACCGGGGGTAACGCCATCTGCTGCCACGAGCCCGAGGTACGCATCTCGACCAGGGGGGGTTGCCCGGTGGCCAGGGCGGCGCTGCCCACGGCCACGCACTGCGAGCCGGCGCAGGACACCCCCGCTAGCCGGCTCTCGGCCGCGCCCTGCGGGGCGGCCACCGACACAGGCGACCACGATGGCGAAGGGTTCTGTCCGGCCACGGCCCCGGCCACGGGTGAGAGCAGGCCCACCAGGATGGCGGCCGTTGCCATGACGCGCTCGAGCATGGAGAACTCCCTTCGCCCCGTCCGTGCCCCAGGGACCTTTCTAACGCGCCGCGCTGGGCGTGGCCAGGCGGGTGGTCCGTGACCGGGCGCCTCGGCCTCTGCCAGGCCACGTGTGCCTCTGCAGGCCGCGTCCCGCTGTCCGCCGGTGACCGGGTGGCCGCCGGAGCGGCCGGTTGCCGGTCTCCAGGCGTGGCCGACCTGGTTGGTTTCAGCCCTGTCTCAGCAGCTCGGCGACGCGGAAGGCGAGATCCAGGGACTGGCGGCCGTTGAGCCTCGGGTCGCATGTCGTCGTGTAGCGCAAGGCCAGGTCGTCCTCGACGATCTCCTCGGCTCCTCCGAGGCATTCGGTGACGCTGTCGCCGGTGAGCTCCACATGGACCCCGCCGGGCCACGTCCCTGTCTGGCGGCAGGCCGAGAAGAACCCGGAGATCTCGCTGAGCACGTGGTCGAAGTGGCGGGTCTTGCGCCCACCCTCCGAGGTGAAGGTGTTGCCGTGCATGGGGTCGCAGGTCCACACCACGGGGTGACCTGATGCCCGGACCGCCTCCTGCAGGGCCGGCAGCGCATCAGCCACCCGGTTGGCACCCATCCGGCTGATCAGGGTGAGGCGACCGGGTTTGCGCTGGGGGTCGAGTATGTCGCACATGGCTACGAGCTCCTCGGGGGAGGCGTTCGGGCCGACCTTGGCCGCCACGGGGTTGTTTATGCCGGAAAGGAAGTGAAGGTGGGCCCCGTCGAGCTGGCGCGTACGCTCACCGCACCACACGAGGTGGGCCGACGTGTCGTACCATCCGCCGGTCAGTGAGTCCCGCCTGGTGAGGGCCTCCTCGTAGCCGAGGATCAGAGCCTCGTGGCTGGTGAAGAAGTCGACCTGGTGCAGGCTCTCCTCGGCCTTGAGGTCGATCCCGCAGGCAGCCATGAAACGCAGGGCGCGGTCGATCTCGGAGGCGATCGCCTCGTAACGTTCCCCCTCCCGGCTGGAGGCCACGAACTGTTGGTTCCACATGTGGACCTGCTCGAGGTCGGCGAACCCGCCCTTCGTGAACGCCCTCAACAGGTTGAGAGTCGAGGCCGATTGGTGGTAAGCGGCGATCAGGCGTGCCGGGTCAGGGCGCCGGGCCGCCTCCGTCGGGGCGTCGTCGTTGACGATGTGCCCGCGGAACGCCGGTATCAGGGCACCATCGACGGTCTCGAACGCCGACGACCGGGGCTTGGCGAACTGCCCGGCGATACGGCCGACCTTGACGACCGGCGTCCCCGTCCCGTAGGTCAGCACCACCGCCATCTGGAGTATGACTTTGAGCTTGTCGCGGATGCTGTCGGCTGTGAAGTCGTAGAACGACTCGGCACAGTCGCCCGCCTGCAGGAGAAAGGCCTCGCCCGCTGCCACCTGGGCCAGTGACGCCTCGAGGGCACGCGCCTCGCCGGCGAAGACCAGCGGCGGCAGCGTCGAGAGCACCTTGAGGTTTTGGTCGAGGGCATGCTCGTCCGGCCAGTCCGGCTGCTGCTCAGCCGGATGGCTGCGCCAGGAGGAGGGGGTCCAGTCGTTCACGGGATTAACCGTGACAGGCCGACGCAGGTACGGCAAGTCGAATTGCCCGGCGACGGGCGCCCTCCCGGCCCCGCCCCCGACGGGCCCAGCCGGTATCGTTCCTGGCTGTGGCAACGCGGCTCGGCATCTTCGGCGGCACGTTCGACCCGATACACGTGGGCCACCTCGTGGCCGCCGTCAACGCCAGGCACCAGCTCGATCTCGACCGGGTCGTGATGATGGTCGCCAACGTGCCCTGGCAGAAGGCGGGTACCCGTCTGGTCAGCCCGGCCGAGGACCGCTTCGACATGGTCCTGGCCGCCGTGGGCGACGTGCCCGGCCTCGAGGCCAGCCGGACCGAGTTGGACAGGGGCGGGCCCTCCTACACGGCGGACACCGTGGCCGAGATGGCCCGCGCCAACCCGGGCGCCCAGCTGTTCGTGATCGTCGGCTGGGACGTGTCCGCAGAGCTGGCCAGCTGGGAGCGCTTCGAAGAGGTCCGGGAGATGGCATCCCTCGTAGTGGTGAACCGGCCGGGCACACCACCACCGGTGGGCCTGGTACAGCAGGGCTGGAGGGTGGAAGAGGTCACGGTGCCCAACCTTGACATCTCCAGCACCGACCTGAGGGCACGGGCGGTCGACGGACGTCCTCTCGACTACCTCGTCCCCGGCCCAGCCGTGCGTGTGATCCGCGAGCGGGGACTGTACTCTGTGAGTGGATGACTGCCGCTTCTCCTGCTCAGGCAGGCCTGCCGACCCACGGTGGCCTGCACCGCAGGCCCGACCGGCGTAGGCGGTTGGTCGAGAAGGTCCTGGCAGCGGTACTGCTGCTGGTCGCCTTCCTGGTCACGGTCGTCCTGCTCGGGCTGCAGTGGCTCGGCACTCAGAGCTCCAGCGGCTCCGCCCCACCACCCGCCACCCGGTCCTTCACCAGCGAGGTGCACACTTCTTGACCTTCACCCCCGACCCTCGGGGAGCTTGGGAGGACACCGACGCCGCCGCACTCGGCTTCAGCACCGAGCGCACCCGCGAACGCTGTACGGTCGCCGCCAGAGCCGCCTCGTCCAAGTCCGGCCGCGACACCGTCGTGCTCGCCGTCGACCGCCTCCTCGGCCTCACCGATGCCTTCCTGATCACCAGTGGCGCCAACCCCCGCCAGGTCCGCACCATCGGCGAGGAGATCGAACGCCAGCTCAAGCTGGCCGGCTACGGAGGGCCGTTGTGCGTCGAAGGTACCGACGATGCCCGCTGGGTCCTGATGGACTTCGGGGACATCGTGGCCCACGTCTTCCTCGAAGAAGCCCGGGAGTTCTACGACCTCGAGCAGCTCTGGGGGGACGCCCCGGCGTGGTCCTGGGACGACGAGGCAGACGAGCTCGTAGCTTCCCGCAAGGCCTGAGCCGGCGGGCGTCGGCAAAGCGGCGGGCCGAGCCGGCCCCAGGACGCGGACAAGGGCGGGAGGCAGAGCCTCCCGCCCTTGTCTCTACGTGTCTTCAGGGCCCCCAGCGGCCAAGCAGATTAGGGGACTGACTACGCGCTCTGTATCTTGATCGCGATGTCGACACCGGCAGGGAGCTCGATCCTCTGGAGCGAGTCGACGGTCTTGGAGGTGTGCTCGACGATGTCGAGCAGCCGCTTGTGCACCCGCATCTCGAAGTGCTCCCGGCTGTCCTTGTACTTGTGGGGGCTGCGGATCACGGTATAACGGTTGATCTCCGTGGGCAGCGGCACCGGCCCGCGCACCTTAGCCTGCGTGCGCAGGACCGTCTCCACGATCTTCTTGGTCGACTGGTCTATGACCTCGTGGTCATAGGCCTTGAGCCTGATCCGTATGCGCTGAGCCACGAGGTCTCCGTCCTGGTCCGTTACTTGATGATCTTGGTGACGCGGCCTGCACCAACGGTACGGCCACCCTCACGGATGGCGAACCGCAGGCCTTCGTCCATGGCGATCGGCTTCTGCAGCTCGACCGTCATCGTCACATTGTCCCCGGGCATGACCATCTCGGTGCCCTCGGGCAGGGTGACAGAACCGGTGACGTCGGTGGTGCGGAAATAGAACTGCGGCCGGTAGTTGGTGAAGAAGGGCTTGTGGCGACCACCCTCGTCCTTGTTGAGCACGTAGACGTTGGCCTCGAAGTTGGTGTGGGGCGTGATCGAGCCGGGCTTGCAGAGCACCTGGCCGCGCTCGATCTCCTCCTTCTTGGTGCCACGCAGCAGGACGCCGATGTTGTCACCGGCCTGGCCCTGGTCGAGCAGCTTGCGGAACATCTCCACACCGGTGCACACGGTCTTGGCCGTCGCACGCAGGCCCACGATCTCGACCGGGTCGTTGATCTTGATGACACCCTGCTCCACCTTGCCGGTGGCGACCGTGCCACGGCCC
>JAKACE010000032.1 GCA_021821705.1 Actinomycetes bacterium
GAACCTCACGACCTGCTCGGAGCTGGACTGCGCAGCCACGCGGCACCCGACGGCGCACATCGTGCAGGTGGTCTCGACCTGCTCGAGGTCCCAGGGCCGGGCACGGAAGCGGTACGGCTTGGCCAGCAGTGCTCCCACCGGGCAGATCTGCACGACGTTGCCACTGAAGTTGGAAACGAACGGTTTGCCCGGGTAGATGGCGACTTCGGTGGAGTCACCCCGGGAGGCGAAGTCGATGGCTGCGTCCCCGGCCACCTCCTCGGCGAAGCGGGTGCAGCGGGCGCACTGGATGCAACGCTCGCGGTCTATGAGCACGAGCGACGAAAGCGGCACCGGCTTGTCCCAGTGGCGCTTCTCCTCGACGAAGCGGGTCTCGCCCGGGCCGTAGGCCAGAGTCTGGTCCTGCAGGGGGCACTCACCGCCCTTGTCGCACACCGGGCAGTCCAGCGGGTGGTTGACCAGGAGGAACTCGAGCACGCCGTCCTGGGCCTTTTTGACCTTGGGGCTGTCGGTCAGGACCTCCATGCCCTCGGCCACGGGCACGTAACAGGCCGGGGTCAGGCTGAAGCCCCGGGGGCCCTTCAACTCGACCAGGCACATGCGGCACATGCCCACCGGCTTCATCCGGGGGTGGTAGCAAAAGCGGGGTATGTAGGTCCCCGCCCGCTCAGCCGCGGCGATCAGCATCTCGCCCTTCTTGGCCTGCACCTGACGGCCGTCGAGGGTGATGGTGACGGCGTCGGGGGCGACGGCGGGCACCAGGGGGTTCCCGGTGGCGCCGGCCTCTCCGGCCGGAGCACCCGTTGCGGGCGTAGCGGCGTCAGGCATATGCAGGGCTCTTTTGCAACCGGTCCGGCGGGAAGGGGCAGTGGCCCTGCCGGATGTGGTCCAGGAACTCGTCTCGGAACATCCTTATCCCCGATGCCACCGAACTGGGTATCGACGGGCCGAGGACGCAGATGGTCGTCTGTGCCGGCGGCCAGCTGACGCCGGGCACGATGTTGTCGCACACGTCCATGAGGAGCTCGAGGTCGCTCTCGCGTCCCTGGCCGTCCTCTATGCGGCGCATGATCTTCTCGACCCAACCGCTGCCCTCCCGGCACGGTGTGCACTGCCCGCACGACTCGCGGTAGAAGAAGCGCGTGATCCGCCACACCGCCCGCACCACGCAGGTGGCCTCGTCCATGACCGTGACGGCGCCGGAGCCGGCCATCGAACCGGCCTCGGCGATCGTCTCGTTGGCCAGCGACAGGTCGAGGTGGTCGGGCCCGAACCAGGGCGCCGAAACACCGCCGGGGATGAAGGCCTTCAGCTTGCGGTCGCCGGGGATGCCCCCGCCCAGAGCCGGGTCGAAGATGAGCTCTCGGAAGCTGACCTTGGCGAACTCCAGCTCGTAGTTGCCGGGCCTGCGCACGTGGCCGGACAGGGCGAGCATCTTGGTGCCCCGCGACCGGCCGTCTCCGAGGGCGAAGAACGCATCATGGCCGTGGCGCATGACGAAAGGCAGGTTGGAGAGGGTCTCGACGTTGTTGACCACCGTGGGCGCCCCGTAAAGACCGATTGCGGCCGGGTAGTACGGGGGCTTGATCCTGGGGTAACCCCGCTTGCCCTCCAGGCTTTCGAGCAGTGCCGTCTCCTCGCCGCAGATGTAGGCACCGGCGCCGGGGTGCACGACCACGTCGACCGAGAACCCCGAACCGAAGATGTCGGCTCCGACGGCACCGTAGGCGTAGGCCTCGTTGAGGGCGGACTGGAGGCGCTCGAGCCCGAGGGCCATCTCCCCCCTTACGAAGAGGAAGACCTGTGCCGCTCCGATGGCGTAGGCGCAGATGAGCGCGCCCTCGATGAGCTGGTGGGGGTCCGACTCGATAAGAGCGTGGTCCTTGAAGGTGGCCGGCTCGCTCTCGTCCCCGTTTACCACCAGGTACACCGGGCTCGCCTTGCGGAGCATGCCCCACTTGCGGCCGGCGTCGAAACCGGCCCCGCCACGGCCCAGGATGCTCGAGCCCAATGCCTCCTCGTGGACCTGTTCGGGTGTCATGCCGAGCGCCTTGCGCAGGCCCTGGTAGCCGCCGGTAGCCAGGTAGGCGTCGAGGCTCCAGCTCCGCTCGAGCCCGAAGCGGGACGTGACGATGTGCGGGCCGAGCTTGGGGTCGCCTGGCCCTGGGGCAACGTCGCTCATCGGTCCTCCGTCCCGCTTACAGTGCCACCGGCGTCGTTGCCTGCGTTGCCGGCATCCCTGCGGTCACCACCGGCCTGGGTGGCCTGCACGCCATTTGTTGCGGCCGCGTCGCGTTGCACGCCTCCGGGGGCCAGCGTGCTGGCCACGGCGGGGGTGGTCCTGGTCGTCGCCAGCTCCACCTCCGGTGCCGGTGCGCCGGCAACCTCGGGGGAGCCGGCCGCCCCTCCCGCTCTCAGGCCCACCGCCCGGCGGACCCGGCTCAGCGTCCCGTGCGGCGGCACCTCTGAGCCCAGGCGGCCCGAGCGCAGGTCCTCGACCAGGCTGTCCCAAGCGTCGGGGGTGAGGTTACCGAAGTAGCGCCAGTTGACCGTGACACAGGGGGCATTGCCGCACAGCGCCAGGCATTCGGCGTCCTCGAGGGTGAACATGCCGTCGGGGGTCGTCTCACCGGGATGGATGCCGAGCGACTGCTCGATGTGCTCGACCAGCTCGTAGGCGCCGTGCAGCAGGCAGGCGATGTTGGTGCACACGGCGACGAGGTACTTGCCGACCGGCTCCAGGTGGAACATGTCGTAGAAGCTGGCGGTGCCCCGGACCTCGGCCGGCGTCAGGTCCACCAGCTCGGCCACGTGCTGCATGCCGTCGGCGGTGAGGTAACCGTCCTGCTCCTGGAGCAGGTGCAGCAACGGGATCAGCGCGGAACGCTTGTGCGGGTACAGAGCTATCAGCTCGCGCGCTCGCACCAGGTTGTCCTCGTTCAGCCGGGCCACGTCTATTGATCTTTGCCTAGAGGCCGGGCGCGTGACCAATCGGGCGCACCCAGGCCCTCAGGGCTGCCTGCCCGGCTGGCGTGGCTCGTGGCGGCCGTCAACGGTCCACGTCCCCCAGGACGGGGTCGATGCTCGATATGCAGGCGATGACGTCGGGGATGAACCCTCCCCGGGCCATCGGGGCGAGCGCCTGCAGGTTGGCGAACGAGGGTGCCCTGACGTGCAGCCTGTACGGCCTGGACGTGCCGTCCGACACGACGTAGCACCCGAGCTCCCCGCGCGGCGACTCCACCGGGACGTAGGCGTCGCCCGGCGCCACCCGGAAGCCCTCGGTGAACAGCTTGAAATGATGGATCAGGGCTTCCATCGACTCGTCGATACGGTTGCGGGGCGGAGGTGTCAGCTTCTTGTCCTGCACCCGGTAGTCGCCGGCCGGCATGGCCTTCGCGACCTGGCGGACGATCTTGACCGACTCGCGGATCTCGTTCATCCGGATGGCGAAGCGGTCCCAACAGTCGCCCCCGGTCCCGACGATCACGTCGAAGTCGACCGCATCGTAGGCGAGGTAGGGGAAGTCGCGCCGCACGTCGTAGGAGACACCGGTCGAGCGCAGCAGCGGGCCCGAGAGGCCGAGACCCACGGCCGTGGCGGCGTCCAGGGCGCCCACCCCGTCCATGCGGGCCTGCAGGATGGGCTGGCCCGTCAGCAGGTTGTCGTACTCGTCCATGCGCCGGGATATCACGTCGCAGATGGCGGTCACGTCGTCTCGCCAGCCGTCGGGCAGGTCGGCGGCGACCCCGCCCGGGCGGATGTAGTTGTGGTTCATCCGCAGGCCCGTGACCTTCTCGAAGAAGGCCAGCACCAGCTCGCGCTCGCGCCAGCCGTATACGAGCATGTTGAGGGCGCCGAGGTCGGCGCCGTTGGTAGCCAGCCAGAGCAGGTGGGACGAGATCCGGTTGAGCTCGCTCATGAGCATGCGGATCCACACGGCCCGCTCGGGCAGCGTCGTACCGGCCAGCTTCTCCACCGACAGGCTGTAAGCCAGCTCGTTGAAGAACGGCGACAGGTAGTCCATGCGGGTGACGTTGGTCGAACCCTGGTGGAACATCAGCTCCTCGCCGGTCTTCTCCATGCCGGTGTGCAGGTAGCCGATGACCGGCTTGGTCCGCAGGACCTGCTCGCCCTTGATCTCGACCATCACCCGGAGCACGCCGTGCGTCGAGGGGTGGGACGGGCCGAGGTTGAGGATCATCGTCTCGTCGTCAGGCGCCTCGTAGTTGACATCCGAGGCATCGATGTCCACCCCCTCGGGCAGGCGCAGCACACCGCCCGTCTCCGAGCGCAGCTCCCTGACCGTCGACTGCTGACGGCTCAGCATCTCCTGGGCGCCCTCGGACGTCTTGGCCTTCAGCAGCTCTACCAGCGAGAGCGCGGCGCCCTCCGCCTGGCTGCCACCCCCGGTGGGGACATCGGTCACTTGGGGGCCTCCTTGAACTGCACGGGCACGTGCCCCGTGGCGTAGTCCTTGCGCAGGGGGTGGCCCTCCCAGTCCTCCGGCATGAGGATCCGGGTGAGGTCCGGATGGTCGTCGAAGACGACACCGAACATGTCGTAGGTCTCACGCTCGTGGGCCTCGCTGCCCGGCCAGAGGTCGAAGAGGCTCGGGAGGCGGGGGTCGGCCTCCGGCACCTGGCATCGCACCCGCAGGCGCTCGCGCCTGGAGAAGGAAAGGAGCTCGACCACGACCTCGAAACGCTCGGCACGCACGTCGTCGGGGAGCTCACGGCCCGGGTGCGTCAGGTAGTCCACACCCGTTAGGCCCATGCAGGCCTCGAAGCCGTCGCGGTACAGCGCCTCCATCAGGGGCAGGTAGCGCTGAGTGCCCGTGTGCACGGTGCGCTGGCCGAGAGTCTCCGTCACCGGGCACCCGTGCAGGCGCGCCGGGCCGCTCCCCGCCCCGGTGCCCACTCCCTCGCTCACCGGCCCACCGCCGGGCTGGCACCGCCGGCCCCGCTCAGCTGGAGCCGGGGTGCCTCCTGCACGTGGAGGCCCGCACCTGCACCGGTGACGGCCCGCCGGCGGGTGATCTCACCGGTACGGATCTTCTCGTGCAGGGTCAGGATGGAGTGGATGAGGGTCTCCGGCGCAGGCGGGCACCCGGGCGTGTAGACGTCCACGGGCACCACCTGGTCGACGCCCTGGACCAGTGCGTAGTTGTTGAACATGCCGCCCGTCGAGGCGCACACGCCCATGGAGATGACCCACTTGGGCTCGAGCATCTGGTCGTAGACCTGGCGCAGGACCGGTGCCATCTTCTGGCTGACCCGGCCGGCGACGATCATCAGGTCGGCCTGGCGGGGGGAGGCCCGGAAGACCTCCATCCCGAAGCGGGCGAGGTCGAAGTTGGCCGCGCCCGCACCCATCATCTCGATGGCACAGCACGCCAGGCCGAAGTTGGCACCCCAGGAGCTGGAGGCGCGGGCCCACTTGACGACCCCCTCGAGGGTACCGGTGAAGAAGTTGTGGCGCAGGTCCTCTAGGCCCATCAATCGCCCCTTGTCGAATCGCTCGGGCCGGCCGTCGCCGAGGCCACGCTCTCGGCGTGCCCGGCCGGCTCGGGCTGGTCGATGTGTGCGTGGTCGCCGGCGAGGCTGGGAGCCAGTCGCTGCCCGCCCGGCACGCCGGGCCGGCCGACCCGGCGGATCGTGGAGTTGATCGTCCTGGCCGTGGGCGCCCCCGACCGGTTACCGAGCCGCTTGGCGGGGCCCCAGTCCAACGCCCCCTCGGAGACGAGGTAGGCGAAGGCGATGAAGACCACGACGGCGAATGATGCCATCTCCACCAGCCCGAAAGTCGACAGCTGGCGGAAGATCACGGCGAAGGGATAGAGGAACACGACCTCGATGTCGAAGATGATGAAGATCATGGCGACCAGGTAGAAGCGCACCGGGAAGCGGGGCGCCGGCTCCCGGTGGGGTGCGATGCCCGACTCGTAGGGCCCCAGCTTGGCCGGGTTGAGGCGGTCGCCCGGGCCCAGCAGCTTGGACGCGACGAACGACCCGGCGGCGAACGCCGTGGCGAGGACGAGGATGAGGAGGATGGGCAGGTACTGGTCCATCGGCGGCCCAGGCTAGCGCCGCCCACCGGTCGGGCACATATTGGGGTGCCGGAGAGCCTCCACCGGGAGGTTGGCCTCTGCCGGGACGCCCTGTTCGTCACCGCCTCACCTACTGGAGCCTGCCGGTGGCACGGCCTCTGGCGCCATGCCCGGTACCGGTGGCCTTGGCAGCCTGGCCCTGCGGGGGGCCGGCCCTCGGCGATGGGCAACCCCGGGGCAGGCAGTAGCATCGTGGGCGCAGCGTGTAGTCCCGCCGCTCCGGTGGGCATAGCTAGAAGTCCACGGAGGCAGATGACTCCCAGCAGCCCAACGTCCGGACCTGCCCAGGGTGCCGGCACCCATTGCGACGTCCTTGTCGTCGGCGCAGGGCCCGGCGGTGCCTCCTGCGCCTACTGGCTGGCCAAGGCCGGTCATGACGTGGTGGTGGTGGAACGCAAGGCCTTCCCCCGTGAGAAGACCTGCGGCGACGGCCTAACGCCGCGTTCGGTGCGCCAGGTCCAGGACATGGGGCTCGGCCAGGAGCTGGCGGCATCCCACCGTTACGAGGGCCTGCGCTCCCACGGTTTCGGGCGCACCCTCGACCTGCCCTGGCCGGTCGTCCCCGGGCTCCCGCGCTATGGCTACGTCATCACCCGCAAGGACCTGGACGGCATGGTGGCGGGCAACGCTGCCAAGGCCGGGGCGACGCTCTGGCAGCACACCGAAGCCGTCGAGCCGGTCATGCAGGGCGCCGGCCTGGTCGGGGCCCGCATGGTCGCCAAGGGGGACGACGGGTACACCGGCACCATCACCGCCCGCTACGTTGTGGTCGCCGACGGGGCCAACTCCCGCTTCGGATGGGCGCTGGGCAACACCCGCCGCCGCGACTATCCCCAGGGCATGGCCCTGCGCGGCTACTGGACCTCCCCGCGCCACGACGAGCCCTGGATCGACTCCTGGCTCGACATCAGGGACCAGTCCGGTCACGTCATGCCCGGCTACGGCTGGATATTCCCGCTGGGTGACGGGCGCGTCAACGTCGGTGTGGGCCTGCTCACCACGTCGCGCATCTGGAAGGGCGCCAACACCACCCAGCTGCTCGAAGCGTTCACCAAGTTCGCCCCCGCGTCCTGGGGCATACGCCCGGAGACCTGCCTGGGCCCGGCGACGGGGGGGCGGCTGCCGATGGGCATGTCGGTCGGGCCCCGCTCAGGGCCCTCCCACCTGGTGGTGGGGGACGCCAGCGGCATGATCAACCCTTTCAACGGGGAGGGCATCGCCTACGGCTACGAGACGGGACGGCTGGCGGCCGAGGTGCTCGACGAAGCCCTGGGCGACGGGGGCCCGGCGGCGCTGGCCCTCTACGAGAAGCGCCTCGAGGACCGCTACGGGCTCTACTACCGGGTGGCCAGGGCGTTCGTGAGGGCCATCGGGCGCCCCGAGGTGATGCGGGCCTGCACCTACACGGGGATGCACAGCCGGCCCGTCATGGAGTGGCTGCTGCGCATCATGGCCAACATGATGCGCCCGGACGAGATCGGCCCCGCCGAGGCCGCATACAAGGCGCTCGTCGCCATCGCCCGGACCAAGGGGCCCTCCGCCGCCTGAGACGCCACCCGGCCGGCGACCTGCCGCCAGCCAGTGCCCGCCGCCCCATGGCCCCGGCGGACGCCACCGTGGCGTGCTGCTCAGCGGCTCCCGGCTGCGGCGACAACATAGGCCAGATGGGCCGCGGCGTCGGGGGCCAGGACGTCCACGACCGCGTGTACAGGCCGGCCCGGCCCGCTCACGTGGCGCAGGGCCTCCGCCCCGCTGGTGCCCCTGGCGGGTAGCGCCGTTGTGAGCAGCACGACCCGGCCGGCCGCGGCGTGGTGGAGCACGGACGCCTTGGCCACTGCGGCCCAGAGAGAGCCGCCCCGCTGTAGCCCACCACGATGGCGGCTGTGCGGGCCGGCCACCAGGAAGAGCCACGGTGCTCCGTCCGCCGTGGCGGCGGCGAAGTCCGCCACCAGGCCGGCCGCCGTACGCCGGTCCTCCTGGAGCTGGTACAGCCCCGACGCGGCCAGCAACTGGCGGGCCAGCTCCTTGGCCGACCTGCCCCCGGCCACGCCCGCCGCCACGGCGGGCAGCTCCCCGCCGTCGCCTGACGCAGCTTCCGGCCGGCAGCGCTCCGCCGCTATGCGGTCCTCGGCCAGGCGCACGAAAGTCTCGTCCAGGTCGTAGCCGGCATAGTGGCGGCCGGCTCGCAGTGCCGCCACGGCAGTGGTGCCGGAGCCGGCGAAGGGGTCCAGCACCAGGTCGCCGCGGTAGGTGTAGAGCTCGATGAAGCGCGCCGCCAGCTCGACCGGGAAAGGAGCCGGGTGCCCAACCCGCGTCGCGCTCTCCGAGGGGATGTCCCAGACGTCGAGGGTGTCCTCCATGAAATCCTCGCGGGTGACCGTCGCCTCGTGGGGGAGGCCACGGCGGGCACGCTCCCGGGGGCTGAGGGCACGGTCGAAGCGGCCCTTGCTGGCCACGACGACGCGCTCGGTCAGGTCTCTCAGCACCGGGTTGGCCGGGCTCTGGAAACTGCCCCACGCGCACGAGCCGGACGAGCCGCGCTGCTTGGCCCAGACGACCTCGCCCCGCAGTAGTAGGCGCAGGTCGTCCTGCAGGATGGAGGTGACATCGGCGGACAGGGAGCGGTAGGGCCTACGGCCGAGGTTGGCCACGTTGACCGCGATCCGCCCACCCGGTTCCAGGGTTCGGCCACACTCGGCGAACACGTCCCTCAGCATGTCCAGGTACTCGAGGTAGCTGCCTGGTACCCCGTCCTGGCCCAGCGCCTCTTCGTACCGCTTGCCGGCGAAGTAGGGGGGCGAGGTCACCACCAGGGCGACCGACGCGTCCGGTACCTCGGCCATCTTGCGGGAGTCCCCGACGAACAACCTGTCTATGTCCTTGTCGGGATGGACGTAGTCGTCGGCGGAAAGTTCGGGTGGGCTGAACCTGCGGTAGAACGGGCTCGAATCGTGGCTCTCCCGCCTGGACACTCCGAAGGCCGAGGTCGAGGTCGGCCGGCGGGGCATGCGGGACGATCCTAATGAGCGCCGAGCCGGACGGCCCCAATGAGGCCGAGCCGGACGGCGCCGAGCCCGGCGACTACGACCACGTCGAGGTGCCCGGGCTCGAGAACACCGGGGTCGGAGCCGTAACGAGCCCCCGGTACCAGCCGGACGGCGTCACGCCGGCCCGGTCACGGACCACGACGGACGTGCTCCAGATGGGCCTGAGCCCCGCCTCGCCCAGCCTGTGGGTAACGAAAACACCAGTTGACCAGCGCTTTCGCCAGTCGGGAAGGGGGGATTTGAACCCCCGGCCTCAGCGTCCCGAACGCTGCGCGCTGGAGTTGTCCACACCCTGGTCAGGACGCGAACGCCCTGGTAGGAGGCAATTTCTGGTGGCCGGTGCTGACCGTCGGTACCCCCTGTAGACCACCAGTTTGTGGTCTGAATGTGGTCTGTGTGTGGTCTGCCGGGCCCCGTCGCCGCCCGGCCTTTCGGCCGAGGCCGGGTCGGTCGCCTTCACGCTGGTATGCTGGAGTTGCTTGTCGCAGTAGCGGCAGGAAGTGCACCCGGCGTGCTCTCCGGACGGTGAGTAGCCGGGTGTTGCGCGTTACGGGCGGATGGTGCGGATCTCGAGGACGGAGGAGAGGCGCTCCTTCCAGTCGCCGCCGGCCCCGGCGGCCCAGCACGCCGCGTCAGCTGCCCACAGCAGGGGCTCCGAACGGGAGGGGCGGTGGTCGTAGACGGGATGGAGCTGGCGGTCGATGCCGGCCAGGGCGTGGGCGATGCTCACCCGGTCCCGAACTCGCTGTGCTGGGTCCTGGTCGTCGAGGACCCATGAAGTGACTCCAGAGCCGACGACGAGCCCGGCACCGGCCTGGAGCAGCAGATGCCTGCCGGCAGTCCGGTCGGTGCCGGGCGGCCGGCGGTAGCGGAGCACGGTCACCGAGAGGCCGCCGATCGCTCCGACCGTGACGAGCAGCGCCCGGCGGCGGCGGGGAGCCTCCTTGGCGGTGTGGACTTGGCGCTGACCGGCCAGGAGGAGAGCCCGCAGCTTGCGGCGAGCGCTATCGACGTCACCGGGGTCGATGACCGCCACCGCGAAGAGCATGACACCGGACCGCTCGCTCTCGTCGCTGAAGGCCCACATGAACTAGCGCGTGCCCCGGCTCTACGTCAGCGCCGCGTGGTCCGCCGGGACCTGCTCGGCGTCAGCGAGGAACTCATCGATCCGGCCGCGGCCAGAGATCGGTTGGTCATCTCGCCATGATCGCAGCACCGGTCCCTCTCTCCGTGCGTCAGGGCGTCGGCAAGGCCACGATGGCGCTGGTGGGCGGCGGGGACGCTGCGGCTGATGACCTCGCTAGCCGCCCGTCGATGACCGCTGCCGTCCGATGGGGACCGCCTCGGACCACCACGGATGTGGTCTGCGGCCTCCCCACCGGGCCTGTGGACAATCAAAAACAGGGGATGACCAGCGCTTTCGCCAGTCGGGAAGGGGGGATTTGAACCCCCGGCCTCAGCGTCCCGAACGCTGCGCGCTAACCAAGCTGCGCTACTTCCCGTAGCGATGACAAGACTACCCCGGCGCCGGGCCCGGTGGCCAGCGACAACCCCACCCGGCGCACCCCAGGCGGCGGCAACCACGCCTGGGCGGCTCCGGGACGCCACAAGCACCCGGCGTGGCCGCAGGAGCTATGCCGGCAGGACAGCCACCGGGCGGGGCG
>JAKACE010000033.1 GCA_021821705.1 Actinomycetes bacterium
CGGCTCAGTCCCGTTCTACGCGGCAATGAAGCGGATGAACCCGCAGATCAAGGTGTGCGAGGCGGAGGAGGCCAACACCTCCTTCCTGGCCGTGATGGGGCACCGTTACCCCTACGACTGCGTAGAACTGCACGAGTACGCCAAGCCCCTCGACGTGACGGCGCCCATGGGCGCCTACGAGCGGTCCCTGATGACGGCGCCGGCCATCGAGGGTGCACAGTTGGGTGCCGTCCAGGCCGCCGTGCGCCGCTATTCAGGCCGTGCCATACCGGTCGTCCTGACCGAGTACGGCCAGCTGATCGTCCCCATGCCCAAGGCCGACCCTCACTTCAACCTCTCGCTCGACGAGGGGCTGCTTGTCGCCTCCCAGCTGCGCCAGTGGATCGACCACGGCCTGCCGCTGGCAGAGAAGTACCTCCTCAACTCGTCGACCTTCCTCGGCGCCTACCCGGTGTCGCTGAGCATCGACGAGACGGGCCTCAGCATCAACAGCGCCATGATCGCAGGGCCCGGGCCGCCATTCGTCACCGAACCCACCGGCCAGGCCATCAGCCTGATGTCCGAGCTGGCCGGGGGGGCGCGGCTCCAGGCGGGCCTGGTGCATGGCCCGGTCATGCCGGCGGGCGGGCGGGCGGCCGTCAGCGTGCTGCAGCCACTGGTGGTGCGCCGCGGCACCCAGATCGACGTCCTGGTCATAAATGTGAGCCCGGACGCACCGGTGAGGGCCCAGCTCGTCTTCGACGGCCTGCGCCACGGCAGCTACATGTCGGCGACGCTGCTCAGCGGGACCAACCCGCTGGCTTTCAACACCCTCTACCAGCCTTACGCCGTGAGCACGACCACCCAGCCGGCCGTGGCCGGGCGCGCCAACTTCTGGTGGCGGTTCCCGGCCCACTCCCTCACCCTGCTGCAGATAGCTGCGCCCGGCGCCTGAACGAGGGCCCCGGGCCACCGAGCCCCTAGCACAGGCTCTCCGAACGAGCACAGGCTCTCCGGGCGCCGCCAGTGTGAGGGCGGCCGGCGAGGGCGCCGGCCGGCTAGTCGCCCCTCTCCATATCGACCACCACCCGGCGCCGGTCGTCGTGGTCGTAGCGCACGGAGATCGTCGAGCCCACCTTGACCCTGGCCCGGGCCTCGGGCGTCGGGAAGGCGACCCGGGTGGTCACCTCGAACTCATCGCCCGAGGGTGGCTTCACCCGCAGGCTCAGCCGGCTACGGGTCACGGGGCCGAGGGTGCGCTCGTCCACCACCGAGATAACGGTGGCGGTGGCCTCGGTGTCGAGTGGCCGCAGGTCCGCCAGAGGAGCCAGCGGGTCCGACGACGGGGCAGGCTCGGCCGGCACCTCGACCGGTGGCTGGGCGCCGCGACGTTCACGGGACCGCTCGGCCTTGTCCTTCGGCGGGCGCCGCGGCTGCTCCGGGGGAGCCGGCCGACGACGTTCGGGGGCCGTCGGCGGCGGGCCGGGCGTCCGGCTCGGGCGGCCGGCCTGGGCACCCGGGCCCGTGGCCTGGAACGGTCCCTGGGCATTGACGGCCAGCGACATTATGGCCACGACGACCACCAGCATGACAGCCAACGCCAGCGCCGCACCCATGGCTACGAGTGTAGGTGCCGGCCCGGCCGCCCGGCCGACGCCTCAGTGCCCTCCGCCAGGCCGGCGCTCAGCGGGCGGCGCCGGCTCCGCTCACCCGTCCCGGGGCACAGGCGCGCTTTGGCAGCCGGCGAGCGCCGCCGAGGTGACCCCCAGCCGCTCCCGGCCGGCCTCAGCCGACGCTGCCCTCCATCTGCAGTTCGATCAGCCGGCTCCACTCGACGGCGTACTCCATGGGCAGCGTGCGTGTCACCGGCTCGATGAACCCGTTGACGATCATGCTCATAGCCTGCTGCTCCGACAGCCCCCTGCTCATCAGGTAGAACAGCTGGTCCTCGCCGACCTTGGAGACGGTGGCCTCGTGGCCGACCTGGGCGTCCTGCTCGCCGAACTCTATGTAGGGGTAGGTGTCGCTACGCGACAGGTCGTCGAGCAGCAGCGCGTCGCAGCGCACGAAGCTCTTGGACTTGCGCGCACCCTCCTCGAAGCGGACCAGACCCCGGTACGACGTGCGGCCGGCGTCTTTCGATATCGACTTGGAGATGATGGTCGACGAAGTCTCCGGTGCGGCGTGGACCATCTTGGCCCCGGCGTCTTGGTGCTGGCCGGAGCCGGCGTAGGCCACCGACAGCACCTCTCCGGAGGCCTTCGGGCCCATCAGGTAGACAGCCGGGTACTTCATCGTGAGCCGGGAGCCGATGTTCCCGTCGATCCATTCCATGTGGGCCTCGGCGTCACAACGAGCCCTCTTGGTGACCAGGTTGTAGACGTTGTTCGACCAGTTCTGGATGGTGGTGTAGGTCACCCGGCTGGAGGGCTTGCAGATGATCTCCACCACTGCCGAGTGCAGCGAGTCGGAGGTGTACACAGGGGCCGAGCAGCCCTCGATGTAGTGGACCTGGGCGCCCTCGTCGGCGATGATCAGGGTGCGCTCGAACTGGCCCATGTTCTCGGTGTTTATCCGGAAATAGGCCTGCAGGGGCATCTCGACCTTGACCCCGGGCGGCACGTAGATGAACGAGCCCCCCGACCACACGGCCGAGTTGAGGGCTGCGAACTTGTTGTCGTTGGCCGGGATGATGGTCCCGAAGTACTGGCGGACCAGGTCGGGGTACTCCCTCAGAGCGGTGTCCATGTCGCAGAAGAGGACGCCCTGGTTGGCGAGCTCGTCCCGGTTGCGGTGGTAGACGACCTCGCTCTCGTACTGAGCCGTGACTCCCGCCAGGTACTTGCGCTCGGCCTCGGGTATCCCCAGCTTGTCGTACGTCGCCTTCACGGACTCGGGCAGCTGCTCCCAGGTGTCGACCTGCCTGTCCACGGGCTTGATGTAGTAGTAGATGTCGTCGAAGTGGACCCCGGACAGGTCGCCGCCCCACGTCGGCATGGGCCGGCGCTCGAAGTAGCGCAGCGCCTTGAGCCGCCTCTGTGTCATCCACTCGGGCTCGCCCTTCATCCACGACATCTCACGGACGATGTCCTCGTTGAGGCCCTTCTTGGGCTTGAAGACGTAGAAGTCCTCCACGTCGCTCCAGCCGAGCTGGTAGCGACCGAGGTCCAGTTCCTGTGCGGTGGTGGCCATTGGCTTCCCCTTCGGTGGGATTTCTCCTACGTCGATAGTAACAACCCCCGCCGGCAAGCCGGCAGGGCCGGGCCTGACTCCCCGGCGCTACCAGGCACGCGCCCCGCCGGGGCCGCCGCGGACAGGCACTCCCACGAACGCGGAGGCGGCCTAAGGGACCGCCTTAGGACAAGTCGCGCGGTCGCAGACCGAAAACGACCGCTGCACAGGCGCGAAGCCGACGCGACCGCGCAACTTGTCCTGCGGTGGGCCCTAAGCCCCCTGGTGGGCCGCCTCGACCGGCCGGTTGAAATCGTCGCAGAGGACCACGACCGGAGCGAAGCCCTCGAGCTCGGCCTCCTCGTAGTCGGCGTAAGTGAGCACGATGACCTTGTCGCCGGGCAGCACCAGGCGGGCGGCCGCACCGTTCAGGCACACCTCCCCGGGCTCCCCGACTATGGCGTAAGTCTCGAACCTGTTGCCGTTGTCGATGTCGAGGACGGCGACCTGCTCCCACTCGCGTATGTCCGCCAGTTGCATGAGCTCGGGCCCCAGGCTCACCGAGCCGACGTAGGCGATGTTGGCACCGGTCACGGTCGCCCGGTGCAGCTTGCTCTTCAACATACGCCTGCGCATGGTGCCCAAGTCTACCGGCGGTCACCCCGGCTTGGACCGGGCCACAGCTCCCCTGCCATCTCGCACGCCGCGTCGAGGACATCGCGCTCGGACGCCTGCCCGGCCATGAGAGCCACCCGCAATTCGGCGCGGTCCGGGCAGGCAGTCCGGGCGAGGGCCCGTCCCAGCTCCACGGTGGCCGGAGCTATGAGCACCGCTGGCGTACCGGCGGCCACCAAAAGTGCGGCTTGGGAGTAGTCTTCTGTCAGCTTTGCAACCGGCGGGCGCATGGAGTAGGAAAAATCGTGCCACAGTTGACCCTCGCCATGCTCCTCGAAAACGCTCCCCAGCCTCCAGTCGCGCCCAGGCGCCCCACCACGCTGGTCGCCCACGGCGACAGCCGCCAGGACGACTGGCACTGGCTCGCGAACCGCGACGACCCCGACGTCATGGCCTACCTGGAGGCTGAGAACGCCTACACCGACGCCCTGCTCAGCCCGACGGCAGGCCTCCAGGAGCACCTGTTCCAGTTGGTACGCGCCCGCATCGCCGAAACCGACGTCTCGGCGCCCTCCTACCACCACGGGTACTGGTACTGGGCACGGACCCTGGCGGGCCAGCAGTACCCGGTCTACTGCCGGCGCCCCGACCCCAGCCGGGCCCTGGACGCGGTCGAGGTCCTGGCGGCCGCCCGGGCTGCCCTCCCTGGCGCAGGCACGGCGGGTGACGGCACGCCGCCGCCCCCAGCTGACGGCGAAGCCCCGGCGACGCTCGCCCCCCATGCGGGCCAGGTCGTGCTGGACGAGAACGAGCTGGCCGGCGACAGCGACTACTTCGCCGTAGGCGTGTTCGACGTGCGCCCCGACCAGGAAGTCCTCGCCTATGCCGTCGACTACGACGGGTCCGAGCGTTACACGTTGCGCTTCCGCGACCTCGGTTCCGGCGACGACCTGGCCGACGTGGTCGAGGACGTGTACTACGGCAGCGCATGGTCCAACACGGGCAAGGCCTTCTACTACGTCCGCCCCGACAAGGCGATGCGCCCCTGGCAGGTCTGGCGCCACGTCCTGGGCACGCCGGCGGCCCGTGACGAGATCGTCTTCCAGGAGGACGACGAGCGCTTCTTCGTCTCGGTCGACCTGACCCGCTCCAAGTGCTTCGTCCTGGTGAGCAGCGACTCCAAGACGACGAGCGAGGTCCACTACCTGCGCGCCGACAGCGACCGGTCCCGCCCGGCGGTGGTCCTGCCCCGCCGCGACGGTGTCGAGTACAGCGTCGAGCACGCTCGCCACCCCGGCCTCGGCGGCGATGCCTGGCTCGTGCGCACCAACCGGGGGCCACTGGGCGAGCCTCTGGAGAACTTCGCGGTGTACACGCTGGCCGTCGGCTCGTCTGAGCCGTCCGGGATGGGACCACTGCTCGCCTACCGCAGCGATGTCAAGGTGGAGTCGGTGGAGGCGTTCGCCAGGCACGTGGTCGTTCTGGAGCGACAGGGAGGCCTCGAACAGCTCAGGGTGCTGGACATCGGCGACGGGAGCGAGCACGTCATCGCCCAGCCCGAGCCCGCCTACACCCTCGGGGGCGAAGCCGCTCCGGAGTGGGACACCAATCTGTTCCGCTTCTCGTACAGCTCGCTGGTGAGCCCGCCCTCGAGCATCGAGTACGACATGGCCGGGCGCTCGCGACGCGTCGTCAAGCGCTCCACCGTCGGCGGCGGCTTCGACCCGGACGCCTACCGCAGCGAGCGCATACTGGCCAGGGCACCGGACGGGGTACAGGTGCCCCTGTCACTGGTCTGCCGTGCCGATTACGCCCTGGACGGCTCGGCTCCGTGCCTGCTCTACGGCTACGGCAGCTACGAGGTACCGATCGACCCCGCTTTCTCCATGACGAGGCTCAACCTGCTCGAGAGAGGCTTCGTCTTCGCCATCGCCCACGTCCGCGGCGGAGGCGAGCTCGGCAGGCCGTGGTACGAGCAGGGCAAGCTCATGCACAAGCGCAACACCTTCACCGACTTCGTCGCCTGCGCCGACAAGCTCGTGGAGGACGGATGGACCTCGCCCGACCGCCTGGTGGCACGAGGCGGGAGCGCCGGCGGCCTGCTCATGGGGGCGGTCACCAACATGCGTCCCGACCTGTTCCGCGCTGTCGTCGCCGAGGTGCCCTTCGTCGACGTCGTCACCACCATGTCCGACGACAGCCTGCCGCTCACCGTGACCGAATGGGAGGAGTGGGGCAACCCCCGCGACGACGCCAGGGCCTACTCCTACATGAAGTCCTACTCGCCGTACGACAACGTGGGCCAGGTCGCTCACCCCTGGATGTACGTCACCGCCGGGCTCAACGACCCTCGCGTCGGCTACTGGGAACCGGCCAAGTGGGTGGCCAAGCTGAGGGCAGTTGGCACCGGGGACAACCCGGTGGTCCTGCGTACCGAGATGGGCGCGGGGCACCAGGGCCCCTCGGGCCGCTACGACGCCTGGCGCGACGAAGCTCGGGTGCAGGCCTTCATCCTGGCGGCAGTGGGCGTGGTCGCAGACCCGGTCGACGCCGTCGCCGGCTGACCCCGTGGCCACCCCCGCCGAGGGACCAGTCCGCGGGCACTGGGCGGAGTGGGCACGGGCCAGGAACACCAAGACCGTGGCCCGTTCCCGCTGGCGCCGGCTGAGCACCCTGGACGGCTCGGCGCTGCGGGGCCGTACCGCCGAGGGCAAGTCGGTAGTGGTCTTCGCCAGCAACGATTACCTGGGCCTCTCCTGCCATCCGAGGGTGATGGCGGCGGCAACGGAGGCCACGGCCCGCTGGGGGACCGGCGCCGGAGCGGCCCGCCTGATAACAGGCACCCGGCCCGTGCACAGCCAGCTCGAGACCGAACTGGCCACCTGGAAGGGCGAGGAGCGGGCACTGGTCTACCCCAGCGGCTACTCGGCCAACATCGGGGTGCTTTCGGCCCTGGGCGGACCGGGGGTGCTCATCTGCTCCGACGCCCTCAACCACGCGTCCATCGTGGACGGCTGCCGCCTGGCCGGCGCCATGGGTGCGACAGTACGGGTCTACCCCCATCGACGGGCCGAGGCCGTCGAGGAGGCACTGGCGGGCTGGCCCGGGCGTGCCGTGGTGGTGAGCGACTCGGTGTTCTCCATGGACGGCGACATCGCCCCGGTGCGGGAACTGGCCGATGTCTGTGCCGTCGCCGGGGCGTTGCTCGTGCTGGACGAGGCGCACGCCGTCCTCGGCCCGGTCGTGCACGACCTACCGTGTGAGCTCCTGCGGACCGGCACTCTCTCCAAGGCGCTCGGCAGCCAGGGCGGCTTCGCCACCGGCCCCCAGGAGATGGTCGACCTACTCGTCAACCGGTCCCGCTCGTTCATCTTCACAACGGCGCTGGCGCCTGCGAGCGCAGCGGCCGCCCTGGAGGCACTGAGGTTGGTCCGCTCACCCGAGGGCCGGGTGCTAGTCGAGCGCCTGACGGGCCACGCCCGCCGCCTGTGGCCGGGCCGGGCCGACCCCACCCCTATCCTGCCTGTCCCGTGCGGCACCGAGGGCGCCGCCTCGGCCGCCGCGGCCGAGCTGCTAGAACGGGGTTTCGCCGTCCCCGCCGTGCGCCCTCCCACTGTCCCGCCGGGGACATCGCGCCTGCGGGTGACCGTCTCCAGCGGCCACACAGACGCTGAGGTCACGGCGCTGGCCGCGGCCCTCGGGGAACTGGGCCTGGCACCCGGGGGTTACGAAGCCGGCACCTGACCGCCGGGCGCTTGCAGCCCTTCGGAGCTCTGCTCGCGCACGTCCACCACCACCGGGGGGCTCTGGCACCCGGCAGCCGGCCCCGCTTGCAGCGCCTCGCATATCACCGCGGTTATCTCGTCGCCTATCAGCTCGTCGCGCTCCAGCAGAGCGTCGCGCAGGGCCTCGAGCACGTGCAGGTTGGCGAGCACGACGTCGCGAGCCCGGTCCTTCGCCGAGCCGAGCAGCGACTCCACCGCCGCCCGGGAGGGCTCGTCGGCGAGCACGCGGCCTACTACGTCCAGTGGCCCGCGCGCCGCACCCAGGGACACGAGGCTCCCGCCCATCCCGTAAGACCCGACCATGTTGGCAGCCAGGTTGGTGGCCGCGGCCAGGTCACCGGAGGGGCCCGTGCCCGCCTCCCCGAAGAAGATCTCCTCGGCGACCATGCCCCCCATGGAGATCTGCAAGAGCGCATCGCACTCCGAACGCCTGCGGGTGAAACGCTCCTCGGCCTCGGAATGGCTGAGCAGGCCCAGGGCCTCGCTTCGCTTGATGATGGACAGCACCTCGAGCCGCCGGTCGGGGGCGACGAAGTAGGCGACGGTGGCGTGGCCGGCCTCGTGGGTGGCAATGGCAACCCGTTCGCCGGGGGAATAGGTGACGTCCTGGGTCATCCCCAGCTCGCTCGTCATGCGCGCCTTTTGGATGTCCTCCACCGTCATAGCCGTCCGCCCGCTGCGCAGCGCCCACACGAGCGCCTCGTCGAGCAGGTGCTCGAGCATCACCGGGGAGTAGCCGAACGTGGAGCCGGCGAGGCGGTCGAGCTCGGCCGGGTCGTCGAGCTCTGGGGCGTGGGCCTTGCGGTCCATGTAGTAGTCGAGGACCTCCCGCCGGCCCGCCCGGCTCGGGACGTCGACGCGTACCGTGCGGTCGAAGCGTCCCGGGCGCAGGAGGGCCGGGTCGAGGTCCGAGGCGCGGTTGGTCGCGGCTATGACCAGGAAATTCGCCGGCTCCACCACCCGCTTGGCTATGGCCCGGGCGGGGGGTAGCCAGACGTTGACGGCGTCGATGAGGGTGTTGACGACGCGGGTCCCCAGCGGCGGTGCGTCGAAGGACTGCAACTGTATGAGAAGTTCGTTGACGACCCCGGCGATGCCTTCGCGGCCGGGACCGGCACCCATCCCACCCCGGGCCGCCCCGATGGCGTCGATCTCCTCGATGAAGCCGATCGCCCCACCGTCCTTGCGGGCGTAGCGCTGCAATGCCCGGAAGTAGGAGCGGATCTTCTTGTTGGTCTGGCCGTAGTACATCGACTGGAAGGCCGAGGAGGACACGAACAGGAACGGCACACCGGCCTCGGCTGCCATCGCCTTGGCTATATAGGTCTTACCCGTGCCCGGAGGGCCCTCGAAGAGCACTGCCCGCCTCGGGGTGCCGCCCATGCTGTCGGAGAACGTGCGGTGGGCCAGGAACAGGTTGAGGGTCTTGACCACCTCTTCGACCACGCCGGAGGCGCCGACCACGTCCGCCAGGCGCACGCCGATCTCCTCAGGGCGGTAGAGCACGTGGGGGGAGCGCCCGGCGAGCAGAAGCGGCCCGGCCATCACGGCGAGCAGCAGCACAACGAGGACGAACGCCGGCAGGTACGGCATGAAGGCCGCAGGCAGGCCCAGGTGCGGCAGGGCGAAGTCGCCGTTGGCAGCCGAGTACTGGGTCGCGGCCGCAGCCTGGTCACCCCTGGCCGACAGGGCGCCGGCGCTGAGGTAGTGGACGAGGCCGGCCGTGGTCCGGCCCACCACGACGAGCGCCACCGGAGCCAGTACCAGGGCCAGACGCTTGAGCCGGGCCTGGCGGGCGTGCTCCCTCGAAACGCCGACGTCTGCACCCTTCAGGACGCTGCCCGACCTGAGCGCTGCCAGTTCCACGGCCGTTCCTCCCCGTCCCGGTTGCCAGGTGCCAGAGTCTAAATGTGGCCTGCCCGGACGCCGGGCGGCGGTCCCTGAGAGCACCTATCACACCACTAGGCGTGGGGTGCGAGCCCGGAGACCTTTCCTACGACCTCGGCCGGGCCGGTAAGGTCGGTCTCGCCCATGGCCGAGCTGGAACTGCGCAACGACGTGTACCGCCGCCCCTTGCAGACGGCCCTGCAACGGCTCGGCCTGGGGGCGGGCTGGCGCTGCGCCGACATCGGCGCCGGGGGCGGTGACGTCAGCGTGGCGCTTGCGGCGCTCGTCGGGCCGACCGGTCGGGTGTACGCCGTCGACATCGACCCGGCCCGCCGGGACGAGGTGGCGGAGGCAGCGGCGGGTACCGGCGGTGGCCAGGTCGTGGCCATAACGCAGGCGGCGGAGGAACTGGTGCTGCCCGAACAGGTGGACCTCGTTTTCTGCCGGTTCCTCCTGCTCCACGTGGTCGACCCACTGGTGGTCCTGACCAAGATGGCGTCGGCCGTGCGGCCGGGTGGCTGGTTGGTCGCTCAGGAGCCGGTGACATCCGCAGGGCGCGTCGGAGGTTTGCCCCTGTCCATGCCATCGGCCCGCCATGCCGACGTCGGAGCGCTGCTACCCGGGCTGGCCGGTGCAGCTTCGCTCGAGCTTGTCGATGCCTGGGCCGAGGCACCGGCCGGGGCCGGCCCGGGACCGGTGGCCGACTACCTCGAGGACCTCACGGGTGTCAGCCCAGGGGACGACCCCGTGCTCCTGCCGCCGCTGGTCACCGTCGTCGCCAGGGCACCGGGCAACTGAGCGACCTCAGATTTGCCAACCGAGCAGCTCCGCCGCCGCCGGGCAGGTAGGTCCGGCCAGGACGGCTTGCGGTGTGCCCCGGCCCTGCTCTCCCACCGCTGCGCCAAAGCGGTCCGCCGGCCAGAGGTCCTGGGCATCGGCTTTCGAACGGGCCACCAGCTGGTCCCACAGGGGTGCCGGGAGAAGCGTCCCCCGGGGCACCATGGCCCACAACTCGGCGGCGCCCGCCGTGCCTGCGACCGC
>JAKACE010000034.1 GCA_021821705.1 Actinomycetes bacterium
GGGGGGTGGGGGAGGGGGTGGGCGGGGGGGGTCGAGGGCGCTCATGGCCCGCGCCAGCACCGAGGTGGCTGACCGGGCGGCTGGGTGGCTACGGCCCACGGTCGCGCGCTGACGCAGAGGTGCCGGCTCCGCTGGGGCGTGCCTGGCCGCCTGCGCTGGCTCGGCCCGGTGACCGGGCTGCGCCCAGGCCGTTGGCGTGCCGCTCACTGCCAGTGCGGCTACGGGGAAGGCCAGGGCCGCCACCCGGCCCACGCTCACCTTGGGCCCGCGGGCCACCACGGCGCTCCCCTCCGTGACGCCGGTCACGGCCGCCCGGGTCGGGATGCGTGCCGGCGGTGGCCCTACGGCCCTGTCCGGTTGCGCATGCGGGGCGCCTGGAGCCAACGGCCCGACGGCGCCCGACAAACTCGCTGAACTGGCAAAATGCACGCCGCGCGTGGACCGACGGAAGTGCAGGCCCGTGGTGCGGGCGAGGCCGGCCGGCCTGGGCCCGGGCGAATCAACAGCGCGCGAATGCACGCTTGGGTTACTTCGTACCACTGGGGTATCTCCTTAGGTCGCGCGCACGCTGCTCGGGTCAACCGTCACGACGGCCAGGCATATGCCTTGACCTGCAACTATGCGCGTGGCCCCATGCCCCAACTCTTCGGGACGGGACGCTGGTGCCGCAGGCCCGGCCACCCCTCTGCACGCTCGCCCGGCCTGACCAGGGCCCGGCTAAACGAAGGGATGAACGCCTGCAAGCAGTTGTCTTGTCGGAGAATTAGATTAGGGCACCGATACGCGTCCGTCAAGCGGCCGCGACAATTCATATGCTGACCAGGAATTACATAGCCGGCAATCAGGTAAATGGCCTGGTGAGCCACTGTGATTGCTGTTTAGCGCGCGCTATGTGGGCAACGGGGTCGGTCTGAGTGGTGGTCATGGAGCTGCAGCGGGCCCAGGGCGGCCCCCTCGGCCCACCTCGACGGGGGCCCGCGACGTGCGGTGGCCGGACGCCGGGACGGCCCAGGTTGGCGAGCCTCAGCAGGGCGTTGACGCCCACGGCGCGCCGCGACCGCGCTCAGCGGTGGCCGCCCGGCAGCCCACGCGCAATGGCGCACGCCGGCATTGCTCCGGGCCGCTGGACAACAAGGGTGCCGTATGATTGGACCATGACTGACGCCAGCGGGGAAGTCCAGGACATGGTCATCGGGGAGGCTGCGGGCGAGGGCCCGGACCTGGGCGATGGCACGCCAAGCGCCGTCGAGGTCGCCGAAGCGTGGTTGGCGCAGCTCTCGGACCGTATAGCCGTCCCGGCGTCGGACGTGCAGGACCACCTCTTGGACCTCTGGGGTGCTCTCGACGAAGGGCCCGCCCGCTCCGAGGTGGAGCGTTGGCTGACCGAGACGTTGCGTCGCAACCTGTACTCGGTCTCCGACATCAACGAGCGGCTCGAGATCCTGCTTCCCGCCGGCTAGACCGGCCCACGGTGATGGCACCACGGTGGGCGGTGCCCGGCAGCCCCGCCATCTCCGGGGTCAGCGTCAGTCGCTGGCCCGGCTCCACCAGCGGTCGCCGTCGCGGTGCAGTTCGAGCTGCAGTTCGAAGCAGGCGCTGAGGACATCCGAGCGCAGCACCTGCGCTATCGCCCCCTGGGCCAGGCATCGGCCGGCTTTCATGACCAAGGCGTGGGTGAACCCGGGCGGGACCTCCTCTACGTGGTGCGTGACCATGACTGCGGGTGGCGCTCCGTCCCGCCTGGCGAACCTGGCCAGGCTCTGGAGCAACCGCTCCCGGCCGCCCATGTCGAGGCCGGCACAGGGCTCGTCCATCAGCACGAGGTCCGGTTCGGCCATTAGGGCCCGGGCGAGCAGGACCTGCTGACGCTCGCCTTCGGAGAGCAGGCCGTAGGCTCGCTCCGACACGTGGGCGAAGCCGGCATCGCTTAGAAGTTGCACCGCTCGCTGTTGTTGCGCGCTGCTGTAGCTGTCCCACCACGGCTCCAAGGCTCCGGTGGCCGCCGAGACCACGACCTCCCTGGCGCTGAGGTGGGGGAGCAGCATCCTGCTGATGCTGGCCGAGACGAGGGCGATGCGGCGCCTGAGGGCTCGCACGTCGGTGCGACCGAGACGCTCTCCGAGCACGTGGACAGTGCCGCGTGTCGGGTGGAGGTAACCGGACGCCAACTGGACGAGTGTTGTCTTGCCGCAGCCGTTCGGCCCCAGGACGACCCAGCGCTCGGCAGGTCTGACCACCCAGTCCAGGCCCCGGAGCACCGCCACGTCGCCTCGGAGGACCTCAACGCCGCTCAGGTGCAGGGCGGTCCCTTCGCACGGGGTATCCGGCACGAGCGCACAGGTTAGCTGTGTGGCCGCCGGCCGTCCGGGGCGGCCCGGTGCAGCGCCAGGGTCGTCGGCGGGCCTGGGCGGCGGCCGGGTTGGCCAGAGGGCACCCCGGGACGCGACCATGGAAGCGTGCCTGGCCTGATGTCTCTCCTCGACGCCGTACTGGCGCCAATCTTCGACGACCTCGTTCCCGGCGCGTCACCGGCGCTGCGCCCATCGCAGCGGGCGGACTTCCAGGCCGACGGGGCGCTCCAGGTGGCGCGCGCCCTCGGACGTGCTCCGCGCGAAGTCGCCCAGGAGATCCTGAGCCGGGCCATGGAGCGAGGACTCGAGCAGATGTGCGACAGGGCCGAGGTGGCGGGCCCCGGCTTCATAAACCTGAGGCTCTCGGCCGGGATGCTGGCCGGCCGCCTGGCGCGGCTACGGCCTGGGGCCGAGGGCCTGGGCGCGCCGGTCCAGCGGCGGCGGCTCAAGGTGGTCGTCGACTACGGGGGGCCCAATGCGGCCAAGCAGATGCACGTGGGCCACCTGCGTTCGTCCATCATCGGCGACGCCCTGGTGCGAGCCCTCCGGGCTGTCGGCCATGACGTCGTGCGTGAGAACCACATAGGTGACTGGGGAGCGAACTTCGGCATGCTCGTGGAGCACCTGTGTGACCTCGGCGAGGACAGGGGTGCCGAGGAACTGGCCATGGGGGACCTGGAGACCTTCTACCAGGCGGCGCGGGCCCAATACGAGACTGACGCCAGCTTCGCCGAGCGGGCGCGGGCGCGGGTGGTGCTCCTGCAGTCCGGCGACCCGGCCACGCTGCGCCTGTGGCGGCTCCTGGTCGACGCCAGCGTGGCCCACTTCGACCGGGACTTCCAACGCCTGGGTGTGGAGCTGACCCGGGAAGACGTCGTGGGCGAGAGCTTCTACAACCCGATGCTGGAGGACGTGGTGACCGAACTGGCCGCCGCCGGGCTCCTCGTCGACAGCGACGGTGCCAGGTGCGTTTTTCCTCCCGGTCACACCAACCGTGAGGGTGCGCCGCTGCCACTGATCGTCCAGAACTCCGCCGGCGGGTTCACGTACGCTGCTACCGACCTGGCGGCGATAAAGGACCGGACGCAGCGGATCGGTGCCGACCTCATCGTCTACGTCGTGGGCCTTCCCCAGACGGAGCATTTCAAGATGGTCTTCGCCGTGGCCCGGATGGCTGGTTGGCTCGGCCCGTCCAGCGAGGCGGTGCACGTGGGTTTCGGCAACGTCCTCGGCCCGGACGGCAAGATGTTCAGGACACGCCAAGGCGGGACCGTCAAGCTGTCGGAGCTACTGCAGGAGGCCGAGGACCGGGCGCGAGCCTTGATGATCGCCCGCACCGAGCAAACGGGCCAACCGCTCGATGGTGACATGGCCCGCACGGCGGCGGCCGTCGGCATCGGGGCCATAAAGTACGCGGATCTGTCCACGGACCGCACCAGGGACTACCGCTTCGACTGGGATAGGATGTTGTCCTTCGACGGCAATACGGCGCCATATATCCAGTACGCCCACGCCCGTGTTTGCAGCATCTTCCGCCGGGCAGGCACGGCAGCGGACCTCACCGCAATGGCGGGCCGGGCACTTCCGCCCGAGGAGGATGAGGAGCGCGAGCTGGCCAAGACCGTGCTGTGCTTCGGCGACGCGCTGCAATCGAGCGTCGAGTCGTACGGCCCGCACAAGCTGTGCGCTTACCTGTTCGAGCTGGCATCGGGTTTCACCCGGTTCTACGAGAAGTGCCGTGTGCTCGACGTGGCACCTGCCGAACTACGGGCTTCGCGCCTGGCGCTGTGCGCGGCGACGGGCGAGGTCCTCGCCTACGGGCTCGGGTTGCTCGGCATCGAGGCACCCGAGCGGATGTGACGTCGGGCCCTGCCCCGAGGCCTCCCCTCGAGCGGGTGCCGCCCGCGACGTGTCTTGGCCGACGTGCGCCGGCCGGGACCGGCCCTGGCCGCTAAGACTTTGTTCGGTTTACAGATGAACAATGCTGAGCGGAAAGCCACTTCCCGACCTGGCCGCACGCTGCGTGGTTTTCCCTAACTCGACAACGTTGTCGGAGTGCCATTTGGCCGCGCAGAGCGCGCCGCGCCGGTGACTCCCCCTTCACCGTGACGTGCGGGCGGGGCGGTGCTATTTTGTCGTGCCGAGGGCGCAGCATCGACAACGGGCAGTTCCCTCCCGGCGTAAGCCGGCGGCCGACCGGGCAATGCAGGACAGTGGCCCGGAGGCCAGGAAAGGAGGGACGCAAACATGGCAACTGGCACTGTCAAGTGGTTTAGCTCAGAAAAAGGCTACGGCTTCATTTCACAGGAGAGCGGCCCGGATATCTTCGTCCATTACAAGGCAATCCAGAGCCAGGGGTTCCGCACCCTGGAGGAGAACGAGCCGGTCGAGTTCGAGGTGCAAGAGGGCGCCAAGGGCTTGCAGGCGGTCAACGTCGTCCGGATGGCCCTTAGAGCCGCAGACTAGGCCCCTGGCGGCCAACGGGCCCGCTGTGGCACGTCAGAGCTCCGCCAGGTCCGGGGACGGCTTCTCCTGCCCGCCAAGGAGGGCAGGAGTTCCTGGATCTGGCGCGAGTGCTCTGTACAGGGCCCTTCGCCAGGCGACGGACGTCACCTCTCGGGCACACGGATAGTGGTACTCGCCGCCCACCGGTCCGGCCGCGGGCGGCGTACGCCAACTTCGCAGGACGGGGCCCCGCGGCCGCTGGGCCTGCTGGGGCCGAGCGGGCACCCCCGGGGCCTGCTCGGCCCGTTCCCCTGGCCTGGCCGTTCGAGCGTCGGCGGGGGACCGGCCGGCGGGTGCCTGTGATGGCCCCGTCCAGGCGTGGGGGGTGCCGGCCAGGAGCGGCCCGCTGAGCCTTCGCGTTCTTCCTGTTCGTCCCCGCTTCTTGCTTTTCGTCCGGTGGCCGGGAGCGCAGCATGTACCAATCGTCCCGGTTTCCCGGTCTTCCGCTGTGCTCAAGGGATCTTGGCCGAGGCCCGATTACATAGTGAGCGGCTCGGGAGCGCCGCCAACTTATGCGGGAGGGGCCTACGGCGGATCGTCATCGCAGGAGCAGGTACCGCCGGTTCGGTGCGGCCGCGATGCTGGTCGCGGCCGGTTTCTCGAGCGCGGCGGGTGCTGCTTGGGCGAGCCCCGGCCCCGCGTGGGGTGCTGGCACGGATCGGGCCGGTGGAGCGCGGCCCGGCTACGGCATGGCGCCGCTGCCGGCTCAGGGAGCGAGTCACCAGGGTATGGACGGGCCCGTCGGGCCAGGCCAGGGCTGGACGGCTCCGAGCTCGGCGGCGTTGGCGACCACGGCACAGGAAAACGCGCAGGAGGCCGTGCCTGATGGGAGCCGAAGCCCGGCGGGGCTCCCAGTGGTCACGGTGCCGACGATCCCGGTGACGGTCCCCGTAACTGTCGGCGTAACAGTGAGCGTGCCCCCGTTGGAACCCGGCCATCCCCGAGGCCCGGTGACAACCGAGTCGGTACTGCCCGGCACCACGGTCCCTGTCCCCACGACCACCTTCGTGACACCGACCACGGTCCCTGTCGCCACGACCGCCACTGTCGCGTCCAGCACCGTGCCGGTGACGAGCACGGTCCCGGTGCCCACCACCGTCACGTTGCCCACCACCGTCACGTTGCCCACCACGGTCGCTGTGCCTACGACGGACGCAGCGGTCACGACGGGACAACCGGTACCAGCGGGCGACGTCGCCCCCGTCGGCTCGTCAGGGACTGCGCCGACCACGTCGTCGAGCGTGGCTCTGGCGTCGCCCGTCACGGTCGGCAGCACGGTCCCTCCGCTGACGGGCACGGTGCCGGGTAAGGGCGCCTCGGCCACGGCCGTCCCGAGGCACGAGCGTCCCTCACCGGCGGGGACGGTCCCGGCGGGCACCCCTGCGCCCAGCGGTGCTCGGCGCGCCAAGGCGGGAGGTCACGCCGGCGGCAGGGCCGGCCCGGCTGTAGCCACCACCACGCCGGCCGGGACCGGCGTAACGGAGCACCGCTCGACGAGCAGAACGAGATCTCCGGCCGTGCCCGAGGCCGGCGCCGGGGTTGCTCCGGCTGGCGCCGCCAAGCGGGACGCCGCTGAGCCGGGTCGCCGCACAGTGAAGTTCCTGGTCGTGGCGTCCGACTTCCCCGCCTCACCGGGAGCAGGGGCGAGGGGTGACAGGGCCGCCGTAGCCGCCGGGCGACCTGTGACGACGCCCTCCCCGGCAGCCGGAGGCGCAGCGAGAGGTGCCGACACCACCGCAGGTCCCGGACGCCTGCCGGCCTCCGGCCAGAGGGGCTCATCCATGCCCCTGGGCGGCACTCTCGTCGCCGGCCGGGCTGTGGTCTCAACCGGCTCGGGTTGGTCGGGGGGGCGTTGCAGGCGGGGACGATCCTGAGTGTGCCACTCGGGCTGGCGGTGCTGGTGGTGGCGTTCATGGTGGTGCAATGGCTCGTAGACCGCAGGGATCCCAAGCTCGTGGACGCCCCTGCCCACAAGGATGAGGACACCGTTGGCTTCGAGTAGGTCCGGTCGGCACGCTGATGGCTCGGGGTTGGCGCCCCGCCAGCACACCAGCCTTGACCAGCGGCTGGGCGCGCTGCAGCTGGTGAGGGTGGCGGTCGTGATGCTGGTCCTGGCCTCGGCGGCGGGTGTGCCGCGACAACTGGGCCTTTCCCTGGGGCAGGTACTGCCCCTCAGCCTCGCTTATCTGGCATCCTGCCTGCTGGGCCAGGTCGTCGACACACTGCGCAGCCGGTCGGCCCAGGGTGCAACGGGGCGCAGGGGCCCATCGGCTTCGTTCCGCCAGATGCTCCTACCAGTCGACTCGTTCTATCTTGCCGCGCTGACGTTGCCCTCAGGGGGGGCCCAGAGCGACTTCGTCTGGCTGTTCACGGTGGAGTTGATCGCCGTGACCCTGCTCGCCAGCCCCCGTACCGGCGTCCGCCTGGCCATGTGCGACACGGTGTTGTTGCTGGCCATCACGGCACTGCGCCTGGGTGCCCCTCTCGGTCAGCTACTGGGCACTGCCAGCGTGTACACGCCGTCACCGGGTGAGGTCGTCGTGAGGACGGCCGGCTTCTGGGCGGTGGCCCTCTGCACCGCCTACTTCTCAGCCCTGTCCGAGCGGGATCTGCGCCGTTCCAAGGGCCAGCTCGACGCCCTGAGCCAGATGGCGGCCGAGATGGAGGAGGCCATGGAGGGTGGCTCGGGAGCCGAGGGCATCGAGGCCGTCCTGTTGCGTAGCGTACTGGCGCCGTTCGGCCTGGCGCGCGCCGCGGTCATCTGGGAGCGCAAGGCCAGGGTTACGGCGGCGCGCGCCTGGGCACAGGCTCCCACAGCCGACGCGACAGCCGGCCCGCCGGGGACGCACTGGCAGGACGGGGGGCCCGACGTCACCGACACCAGCGCGGCCCCGCCGGCTACGCCAGGAGTGGTCTCGGCTGTCGAGGACGTGCGCGTCGGCCTGGACGCGCTCGAGTGCCCGGTGGCCAAGCGGGCGCTGCGTGACAACCAGGCAGTGCTGGTGCGGGCCCTGTCAGCCGTGACCGACAGGGCCCTTGACGACCTCCTGCCCGATGCGACCAACGTCGTCGTCGTACCCCTCAGGGCGGGCCTGGAGCGCCAGGGCCTGCTGCTTGCGGAGTCGGGGCCGCCTGTGCGTCGGCGAGTGAGCCGGCGTTCCCTGGACATGCTCATGCGCTTCGGTGCTCACGCCGCCCTTGCCCTGAGCAACGCTGACCTGCGCAAAGAGGTCGACAAGCTGGCGGCGTCGGACAGCCTCACCGGGCTGCCCAACCGCCGGGCGCTCATGACGGACCTGTCGCGCGAGATTGCCCGCAGTGCCCGTTCGGGCCAGCCCCTCTCCCTGGCCGTGATCGACGTCGACCACTTCAAGAGGGTCAACGACACCTTCGGGCACCTGGCCGGCGACGAGGTGCTCCGCGAGGTCGCCGCCGCCATGGCCGCCAACGTGCGCGACGTCGATGTCGTCGCCCGCTACGGGGGCGAGGAGTTCGCCATCGTCCTGCCGAACTGCGCCGGCGAAGGTGCGCTCACCGTCGTCGAGAGGGTGAGGGCGGCCGTGGCGGCAGCCCATACCGTTACGGCGGTAACCGTGAGCGCCGGCATAGCCACGGCATCGGGCCCGGGCCTGGACGGCGAGCGGCTGCTAGGGGCCGCCGATGCCGCCCTCTACGCGTCGAAGAACGCGGGGCGTGACCGGGCCACGCTCGCTCCGCCGGTGGCCGTGCGCGCCCCGGCCGCCCTCAAGGCGTGAGCTCGCCCGGGGAGGGAAGGGCCGAACGCAGGGCGGCAGCCACGGCCTCGGCCTCCTCGGCGTCGCGGTAGCGGTGCCGAGGCCAGAGGAAACCGCGTAAGCCGTCCCCCCGCCGGCGCGGCACCACGTGGAGATGGACGTGGGGGACGCTCTGGCTGACGACCTCGTTGAGGGCGAAGAACGCGCCCTGGGCCCCCAGCGCCGCCTGCTGCGCCGCCGCGACCCTGCGCCCTGCGGCCATAAGCGGGGCCAGGAGGCCCACGGGTAGCTCCGCCAGCGTCGCGAAGTGGCGCCGGGGGACGACGAGCGTGTGACCGTCGAACACCGGCCGGCTGTCCAAGAAGGCGACGATGTCGCCTTCGTCGAGCACGCCGTGGCTCGCCACGGTCCCCTCGATGATGTCGTCGAACACGCACGCTGCCGTGAGCCCCGAGGTTACGCTGTGCGGCGTATGGCGCACCTTCAGCTGGGCGGGGCCCCGCCCGAGACCGTCCTTCCCGAGCCACCGCCCGAGGCGGCTGAAGCGCTGCGCCGGGCCTCGGCCCAGGGTTCGCGCCAGGCGCTCTCTGAGGTAGCCGCTCGTTGGCCCCGCTACCTCGCCGCCTGGGCGGCTCTCTCCAGGGAATGCGAGGCCGAGGACCGGGTCGCAGCGTACGCTTTCGCCCGCACCGGTTACCACCGGGGCCTGGACGCCCTGCGGGCGGCGGGCTGGCGAGGCTCGGGCTACGTGAGATGGGCCCAACCGTCCAACCGCGGCTTCCTCGAGTGCCTCGAGTCGCTGGGCCGTATAGCGGAGGCCATCGGGGAGCAGGACGAAGCCCAGCGCTGTGCCCTCTTCCTGGTCCAGCTCGACCCCGAAGGCCGCGACCGGGAGGGCTCGACCGGCCGCGCCGGTCCGGGCCGCTGAGGGTGGCAAATGTCGGGCCTGTCCCGCACGGGGCGGATCCCGACGCCTACGACCGCCTCCGCCGTCGTGTCCTGTGGCGCATGCCATCGGGCATCTACCTTCTGGGCAGCGCCTCAGGGGGGCGACGCAACCTCATGACCCACAACTGGGCCATGCAGGTGGCGGTCGTGCCCAAGCTGGTCGCCGTCTCGGTCCGCCGCGACGCTCTCAGCCACGAGCTCGTGAGCGAGGGGAGGGCCTTCAGCTTGAGCTTCCTCAGACGCGAAGACCGGGCCGTGGCCCGTTCGTTCACCAAACCGGCCCAGCCCGGCCCGGCACCCGACATGCTCGGTGGCCAGCAGGTACAGCTTGGCCTCACCGGCGTGCCCGTCCTGAGGGCGGCGGCTGCATGGCTGGAGTGCGAGGTCCGTACAACTACCGCGGCAGGCGACCACACCATCTTCGTCGGCGAGGTGGTGGCCTGCGGAGCGCCGGACGAGGGTGCGGCGCTGATGCGCATGGAGGACACGCGCCTCAACTACGGCGGCTGAAGGACTACCCGGCTGAGGCGGCCAACCGGCGCTGGCCCGGGTTCGCTCGACAGGTCGCGCCGGTAGACTACGCCTGTGGCAACTCCGGCAGCTTCGATGACCGGGGCCTCGGTGGCGACGGACAAGCGCCAGCGGGTGCAGGAAGCCCTGGTCGGTTACCACGAGACGCGGGATCCGGCAGCCCTCGACCTGATCGTGGCTGCCTATCAGGGGTTGGCCCTCTCACTGGCCAGCCGCTTCGGCCAACGGGGTGAGGACATCGACGACCTCAACCAGGTGGCCCTGCTGGGCCT
>JAKACE010000035.1:0-4613 GCA_021821705.1 Actinomycetes bacterium
TAGATGTACATCGAGCCAGGCAGGGCCATAGCGAGAAGGGCGGCCGCCCGAGCCCGGCGCTCGCCCCGGAGCAGGTCCGTCGGTATGCCCTCGCGCTTTGCTTCGAAGGCGAAGCCGGTCTCGGCGCGCCCGTAACGTGTGACCGAGCGCGTGACGTCGTGATTGGAGAGCACCCACGTGGCAGGCGCGTCCACGCGTGCGTGTGACGCCAGCGCCGACTCGATCGACGCCCGCATCGGGCCGGGCTCCCACGGGCAGGCCAGGAAGTCGAAGTTGAAAGCCGTGTGGAGCTCGTCGGGGCGCAGGTAGCGGGCCAGTCGTTCGGCGTCGGGCAGCCAGACCTCGCCCACGAGAATGCGCGGTTCGGCGTAGCTGTCCGCCACAGCCCGCCAGCGCCGGTAGACCGTGTGCAGTTCGTCGCGGTCGGTGAAGGGGTGCTCGCCCGGAGCGGTGCCAGCGGGCTCCTCGGGAAGCTCGGGATCCTTGAACAGCAGGGCTGCCGAGTCGATACGCACACCGGCGACGCCGCGGTCGAACCAGAAGCGCAGGATGTCCTCGTGCTCCTGCCAGACCTCGGCGCGCTCCCAGTTGAGATCGGGCTGCTCGGGCGCGAACAGGTGCAGGTACCACTCGCCGTCGGGCACCCGCGTCCAAGCCGGGCCACCGAAGATCGACTGCCACCCGTTGGGCGGTAGCTCCCCGTCGGCGCCCCGGCCGGGCCGAAACCAGAAGCGCTGCCGGGCGGCGGATCCGGGTGGCGTTGCCAGTGCATCTTCGAACCACGGGTGCTGGCTGGAGACGTGGTTGGGGACGATGTCGACGATCGTGCGTATGCCGAGCGCACGGGCCTCGGCGATCAGCTGCTCCGCCTCCGAGAGGGTCCCGAACCTGGGGTCGATCGAGCGGTAGTCGACGATGTCGTAGCCGGCGTCGGCCAACGGCGACGGGTACCACGGGTTGAACCAGAGGGCGTCGGCACCGAGGGCGGCCAGGTACGGCAGGTGAGCGCGGACCCCCGCCAGGTCCCCCGTGCCGTCCCCGTTGGCGTCGGCGAAGCTCCGTACGTACACCTGGTACACGACGGCGTCCCGCCACCAGGGCCGTTCCGCCGGCCCCTGACGTTCGGGCAGCTCGCCGGGCATCTCCTTCGCTTCGGTCTCCATAACCGAGCCAATGATGTCACAGGCGACAATCTGATGCAAGACATCGACAGACCTTTGCATCTTCAGAACCATGCAGCGCAACGACAGGTCTGCGCCACCGACCCCTGGGTGCTCCGGGCGTAAGGAGGCAGGTGCCGGGCGGGCTACGCAGCCGGCTGGGAGTGCACACCGCCGGCCGCCCTCCGCCTCGCAACCGCCATTGGGTAGCGTGCCGCCATGAAGCTCCGCATCTTCACCGAACCGCAGCAGGGCGCCTCGTACGACCAACTGCTGCAGGTTGCACGGACGGCCGAGCGCCTCGATTTCGACGGGTTCTTCCGCAGCGACCACTACCTGAAGATGGGTGCAGCGTCGGGGCTACCCGCCTACACCGATGCCTGGACCACCCTGGCCGGCCTGGCCAGGGAGACCGAGAAGATCAGGCTCGGGACCCTCGTCACCCCCACCACCTTCAGGCAGCCGGGGGTGCTGGCCGTGACCGTCGCACAGGTCGACCACATGAGCCGGGGGCGGGTCGAGGTCGGCCTCGGGGCCGGGTGGTTCGAGGACGAGCACCGCGACTACGGCATCCCCTTCCCGCCGATCGGCCAGCGCTACGACCGGCTCGAGGACCAGTTGGCCGTCCTGCACGGGATCTGGAGCGCCGAGCCCGGTACCGGCTTCACCTATGAGGGCAGGACGCTCTCGGTGCAGTTGGAGGTGAGCCCCCTGCGGCCTGCGCAGCACCCACACCCACCGATCATCATGGGCGGCCGGGGCGGGCCCCGCAACAGCCGGCTGGCCGCAAGGTACGCCGACGAGTTCAATGCCCCGTTCATGAGCGCCGACGAAGTGGCGCAGGTCTTCGCGTCGGTGCGGCGCGCATGCGAGGGGGCGGGGCGTGACCCCGCCTCGATGAAGTGGTCGGCGGCCCAGGTCGTCTGCTGCGGCCGGAACGAAGCGGAGGTGGCCCGCAGGGCGCAGGCCATAGGCAGGGACGTCGACGAGCTGCGCCACAACGGCCTCACAGGCACGCCGTCCGAGGTCCTCGAAAGGCTCGGTGCCTACTCCGATGCCGGTGCAGGTACCTGCTACCTGCAGATCCTGGACCTGTCGGACTTCGACCACCTCGAGCTGCTGGCGCAGGAGGTACTTACGGCCGTCTGATCCCTCTGGCCCCGGAGCTATCGTTGCCCGATGGAAGTGGCCTCCCTCTGGCGCTACCCCGTCAAGTCGATGCGTGGGGAGCAGCTGACAGAGCTGGAGCTCGGGCCGGACGGTGTCGTCGGTGACCGCAGCTACGGAGTCCTGGACATCACCTCGGGGACGGTCGTGTCCGCAAAGCGCGATCGTCGGCTCTTCGAGGGAGCCGCCCGCTACGAGGGTGCCCAGCTGCTTGTCAGCGTGCCCGGCGCCGAGGACATGCAGCCTGGTGACACCCTGGACCGCGAATTGTCACGCTGGCTCGGCCGGCCTGCCCGCCTTGTCGGCGCAGCTACCCACGGCACTGCCACTTTCGAGGCCAACGAGGACGCTGAGGACGAGACGACGGGGACGGTCCGCTGGCAGGGACTGCCTGGCACTTTCGTGGACGAGAGCCACCTGCTCCTGCTCACGACGGGAGAGCTCCACCAGCTCGCCGCCGAGAGGCCGGATCTCCAGTGGGACGTCCGCAGGTTCCGCCCGAACGTCGTACTGAGCGCCGGTGCCACCGCCCTGGCGGCACCGGGCGGCAAGCGCGCCCGCCTCGGGGCCGCCGAGGTCGAGCTGCAGTACACCTGCACCCGCTGCGTCATGACCAGCCGTGCGCAGCCCGGCGGTCTCGAGCGCCAGCTGGACGTCCTCCGCCACGTCGTCCGCGCCCACGACAACGAGGTCGGTTACAGAGCCCGAGTCGTCTGCGGAGGAACCGTGCGCGTCGGTGACAAGCTCGACCCCTGCGCCTAGGCCCGACCCTCCTGCCTCAGCACCCATAGGACCGCCGCCCGACCCTGAGGCCTACCTGGTGCCGGTCCCCGGGCACGGACGGGCCCGTGCCGGCAGCGCAGCTATTTCCACCGGAAGTGGACCCATACCCGGCCCCAGTTGCCCGAGTCCTTCTCGACCCGGTGGTAGAGCGGCTTCACGTCCTTCTGGTCGAGGAACCTGAGCACGTGCTTTTTCAGCTGGCCCGAACCTTTGCCGGGGACGATCTCCACCACGCTTGCCTTTATGCGGACGGCCTCGTCGATGACGTCACGCAGCGCACGGTCGATCTCGCTGCCGCGGTTGTAGATGTCGTGGAGGTCCAGTTTCAGCTTGGCCATTTCAACGCCCCCACACCTCACCATTGTGCCGCCGACCGCTGTGCCGCCGGGCCCCTGTGCCGCCGGGGCCATTGTGCCGCGGCCCGGCCGGTGAACGGCTCAGTCCAGGGGCTCGAGCAGTTCGGGCATGAACGCTGCAGGATCGGCCATGGCCTGCTGGACGACGGCGCCGGCGGCGCCCCTCATCGCTGCCTCCCGGCCCACCGCCGCCACTCGCACCTCGACCGGCCTGAAACGGCTGCCCACTACCCGCCGGGACAGCTCGGCACCCAGCGGCCCCTCGATCCACGGCGCCAGGTCCGCATAGATGCCACCCAGCACCACGGCGGGCACGTCGACCACGTTGAGAGTGGCGGACACGGCCAGGCCCAGGGCCCGGCCGGCGGCGCCCAGGGCGGCGAGGGCGCCCGGGTGACCCACCGAGGCCATCTCCACCAAAGCGGCGCAGTCCTGCGCTCCCGCCGCTGCCAGTAGGGCCTCCTGCCCGGCGTACTGCTCCAGGCAACCGCGTGCGCCACAGCTGCACAGCGGGCCGTCGGGCTCGACGTTGACGTGGCCGAGCTCGCCCGCCGCCCCCCGCCCAGCAGCTCCCCGTGCACCACCACGCCGGCGCCCACGCCGATCTCCCCGGATATGCGCAGGAAGTCCCGCTCGCCGCGCCGGCCGCCGTACCAGAGCTCGGCCAGGGCACCCAGGTTGGCCTCGTTGCCCACGACCATCACGGCCATGGGCCGCGGCTTGGCTCCCACCGGCACGCCGAGGCGCCGGTTGGCCAGGTCATCCAGCGCCAGACCGGGGCGCAGCCCGACCCAACCGGCGATGTTCGGCGCCCACCACAGCTCGCCCGAGGGCCCGACGACGCCGGGAACGGCGAGGCCGCAACCGAGCAGCCGCCGGCCGCCGCTGCAGGCCCGTGCGGCCGCCTCGGCCGCCGCCAAGGCCGCCTTGCGCATCCCCTCGCCCGGCCCCAGCTCGCGGTTGTCGACGGCGAACACCACTTCCTCACTCGCCTGCCCGGCCAGGTCCACGGCGCACGCCGAGGTGTAGTCGACCGCCACTTCCACCCCGACGGCCACCGGACCGGCGCGACCGAGGCCGATGGGAGCCCCCGGCCGGCCAGGGCCCGAACGTGCGCCGCCGCTACCCGACAGGTCCTCGAGTGCAC
>JAKACE010000035.1:4623-10136 GCA_021821705.1 Actinomycetes bacterium
CCGCAGGCCGTCAGGCAGTCCACCATGGTCGACACGCTGGCCTTGGTCAGGCCCGTACGCCTGGACAGCTCGGCCCGGCTCAGCGGGCCGGCACCGGCCACTTCCTGGAGCAGCAACGCCAGGTTGTGGCGCCGCAGGGAGACCTGCCTGGCCGGGGGGCGCAAGGAGCGCTGGTCGTGGGGACGTGCCCCGGCCTGGGCGCGCCCGAGCTGGGCGTACCCGGGGTGACACCCCTCTTCGGCGGCTTCGGCAGCTTCGGCAGCTTCGGGCGACGCCGGGTGTGCCGGTACAACCAGGCCCACCGGCCAGGACCGCTCCTCGTCCATCGGATCAGGCGTCATCCCTCGAAGAAGTTATGCCAACCCCCCTCGCCTGTGCCCGATATGTGGAAGGCCGCCAGGCAGCGGTGCCAGCAACAACCGCCGGCTTTGCCAGGCGCCAGGGCCGGGCACTGGCACCTCTAACGGCACTGGCACCTCTACGGGCACTACCACTTCTGAACGTCAGGCGGGAGGCCTGCGAGCCGTGAGCTCGCGGACCTCCGCATAACGCTCACGTACGCCCGGAGTAGGCTCGGCGTCGTAGCGGGCACCGCCGGCCGCCTCCCATTGCGGAGGCCTCTCCCCACCCTTCAGCAGCCAGGCCGCCTGCCTGGCCGCCCCGTCGGCCACGTACTCGCTCTCGGGCGGGACGAAGACGGGGTGGCCCAGGACAGCCGGCGCCAGGCGCCGCAGTGCCTCCGAGCGGCTCCCGCCCCCGATGAGTATCACCCTGCTCACCTCCACTCCCTGTGCAACAAGAGCGTCCAGCCCGTCGGCGAGGCCGCAGAGCAGGCCTTCCACTGCGGCGCGAGCCAGGTGTGCGGGAGTCGCCGTCCCCAGGCGCAGGCCGTGCACCGCTCCCGTCGCCTCGGGACGGTTGGGCGTCCTCTCACCTTCGAGGTACGGGACCAGCACCAAGCCGCCCGCCCCCGGCGGGGCCTGCATGGCCAGCTCGGACAATTCGGCGTGGCTCACGCGCAACAACGCGCAAGCGGCATCGAGGACGCGGGCGGCGTTCAGCGTGCAGACCAGCGGGAGGAACAGGCCGGTGGCATCGGCGAAACCCGCCACCGTGCCCGTCGGGTCGGCCGTGGGGCGGGAGGCCACGGCAAAGACGGTGCCCGAGGTCCCGATGGACACCACGACGTCCCCCGGACCGGCGCCGACGCCCAGCGCGGCGGCGGCATTGTCACCCGTCCCCGGCCCCACGAGGGTGCCGGTGGCGGTCCTGCCCGCAACCTCGGCGGGGCCCAGGACGGTTGGCACGAGGGCAGGATGGCCGAGGCCGCGCTCGAGCAGGTCGAGACGGTACCGGCCGGTGGCCGGCGACCAGTAGCCGGTACCGCTGGCGTCGCCGCGGTCGGTGACGAGCTGTGCCAGCGCGTCGACGGCGTCGCCACCGTCGCCAGGCGACGCCCGCCCCGGCCCGTAGCCTCGTAGGCCCCATGTGAGCCAGTCGTGAGGCAGGGCAACGGCGGCCGTCGTCTTGGCCGCTTCGGGCTCGTTGTCGGCCAACCAGCGCAGCTTGGTCACCGTGAAGGCGGCGACGGGCACCGTGCCCACCGCCTCCGCCCAGGCCCTGGCGCCCTTCTCGCCTTCACCGAGCTCGCCGACCAGGTCGTCGGCGGCCCGAGCCGACCGGGTGTCGTTCCAGAGCAGGGCCGGCCTGACCACGTTGCCGGCCTGGTCGAGGCAGACCATACCGTGCTGCTGCGCACCGACCGACACGGCAGCGACGTCGTCGAGGCCACCGGCGGCGGCCAGCGCCTCCTGCAGTGCGCTCCACCAGTGGGCCGGGTCGACTTCGGTCCCCTCGGGGTGCCGGGCGCGACCCTCTCGCACGAGGGCGCCCGTGGCCGCGTCCCTCACCACCACCTTGCAGGCTTGGGTCGACGAGTCGACACCGGCGACCAGGGTCATCCTGTCCACCTCAGCCCTCTCCCGGTCGCGGCGCTCAGCGGGCGCCGAGCGCGTGCTCGACAGCCAACTGGCTGAGACGGACGAAACCGTACGACCGGGAGGCGGCCGCCTCGACGTCGAAGTCCTCGTAGGAGCTGCGGTCGCCCAGCAGGCCCTTGTAGCCCTCGCCGGGCGCGACGCTCGGCTGAGCCAGCTCGGCCACCCTCGCGGCGGAGAGGGCCTGCTGCACCTCCGGGTCCGCCCGGAACGCCGCCGCCCGCTCCTTGAGGACCAGGTAGGTGACCATGTTGGCCCTTGCCGACTCCCATACGCCGTCCACCCCGTCGGTGCGCAGTGGCTTGTAGTCGAAGTGGCGGGGACCGTCGTAGGCGGGCGCACCGCTAGGGCCGCCGTTCTCCAGCAGGTCGACGAGGAAGAAGGCGCTGAGCAGGTCACCGTGCCCGAAGATCAGGTCCTGGTCGAACTTGGCACCCCGCTGGCCGTTGAGGTCGATGTGGAAGAGCTTGCCCTGCCAGAGGGCCTGGGAGATCGAGTGCACGAAGTTCATGTTGGCCATCTGCTCGTGGCCCACCTCGGGGTTGACCCCGACCATGTCGGCATGCTCCAGCGTGGAAATGAAGGCCAGGGCCGAACCCACCGTCGGCAGGAGGATGTCGCCGCGCGGCTCGTTTGGCTTGGGCTCGATGGCGAAGCGCGTACCGTAACCCCGGTCGAGCACGTACTCGGCCAGCAGGTCGATGGCCTCCCTGTAACGATCGAGCGCAGCCCGCACGTCCTTGGCCGCGTCGCTCTCGGAGCCTTCCCGCCCTCCCCAGAACACGTAGGTGGAAGCGCCCAGGTCTGCGGCCAGGTCCAGGTTGCGCATGACCTTGCGTATGGCGTAGCGGCGGACCGAACGGTCGTTGCTTGTGAACCCACCGTCCTTGAAAACCGGGTGGGTGAACAGGTTGGTCGTCATCATGGGCACGACCAGTCCTGTCTCGGCCAGGGCCTCCTTGAAGCGCAGGATGTGCTTGTCGCGCTCCCCGTCGTCGGAGCCGAAGGGAATGAGGTCGTCGTCGTGGAACGTGACGCCCCAGGCGCCGAGCTCCGCCAGCCTGTGCACTGACTCGACCGGGTCGAGCGGAGGCCGGGTGGCGTCGCCGAAGGGGTCGCGCGCCTGCCATCCGACGGTCCACAGCCCGAAAGAGAAATGGTCAGCTGGCTTGGGGGTGGGGGTCATTCGAGAGGCCTTCCTTCGGCAGGCCGGGCGTGCGCCTGATGACGCCCGGGAGATTTGTTCATCGGTTGAACTTTACCCCGGACCGGCCGGGACGGTCAACGGCCCAGGACGCGCCGCTGCGGGCGCGCTCCAGGTCGGCCGGCACCCCCGGCCGGCACTGTCACAGGGCCTCTCCCCCGGCCCCGCGCCCGCTCGGCGGCGCCGACGGGCAATGCTTGGACCGGGTACCGCAACGGGCGCTCGCTGTTCGCGCAACCGGTTGCCGAGCCGGCGCTCCGTCATGCCCCGATCACCCCCACAACTCGCAAAAGTCCACTACGCAAGCGCTTGCGTGAACCGACCCCCAGCGCTACGATCCCAGTGCCCGCCCTCGCGGGGGCGGACCTGGTGCCCCGGTGAGGGGCGGGCCGTGGTGCCCATGCGACATGGAGGGGGGAATGGCCAAGACCACGATCAGGGACGTCGCCAGGCTGGCCGGCGTTTCCCCATCTACGGTCTCGCGCTCGCTGCGCGGTATTGGTGGCCTGTCCGCCGGTACGGTCTCGCGGATCAAAGAGGCCGCCGAGCACCTCGGATACAGCGTCTCACCCGCCGCCTACCGCCTGGCCACCGGCCGCACCGGGACGGTGGCGGTCGTGATGCCGTACATAACGAGGTGGTTCTTCGCCGAGCTGCTCGGCGGCCTGGAGAAGGCGGTGCGCGAAGGCGGCCTGGACCTGCTCCTCTACCACGTCGGCGACACGGCCATGCGCCAGCAGTACTTCTCGTCGGGCCTCCTGCGCAAGCGTGTCGACGGTGTCGTGCTGGTGACGCTGGCCCTGACCGAGCCGGAGGTTGCTGCGCTACGCGCCCTGGACGTGCCGGTGTGCATGGTCGGCGCCGCCGTCGAGGGCTTCTCGAGCATCCGCATCGACGACGTGGAGAGCGCCCGCAGCGCGGTGCAGCACCTGGTCAACCTGGGCCACACCGACATCGCCATCATCTCCGGCGATCCCCATGAGCCCATGCACTTCACCGTGCCGTTGCACCGCCGTGCCGGCTACCACGAAGCCCTCGCATCTGCAGGCCTCATGGCCCGCCCCGAACTGGAAGCGCACGGGCCTTTCACCGTCGAGGGCGGGTACTCGGCCACGGTCAAGCTGCTGGGCAGGCGCAAGCTCCCCACAGCCATATTCGCCGAGTGCGACGAGATGGCCTTCGGCGCTCTGCGCGCCCTGGAGCGGGTCGGGCTGCGCGTGCCCGAGGACGTGTCGGTGGTCGGCTTCGACGACCACCCCATGTCCTCCTACTTCGGGCTGACCACAATGGCCCAGGACGTGGCCGACCAGGGTCGCCTCATCGGCGAGCGGCTGGTCGAAGCCGTCATGGCGCCGGCAGAGCCGCGCCCGGTCCAGTTGAACGCCCCCACGCACCTTGTGGTGCGGCATACCACCGCCGCCGTCGGCCGCCGCCCTGAGCGACGCTCCGGGCCCGCCGGCGGGCGGACAAGACCCTCCCCGAGCAAATTGCCCCCTGGTGGCGACGAGCAGCCCGCCGGCCCGCCTGAGCTCACCGGGGCAAGACAGAGAAGAAAGGAAACCATCCCATGAAGCCCATCCGTCAACGGACACCCGCCGGGCGTCCCCGTCACTCCTCCACCAAGGCCCGCGTCACAGCGCTGGCTTCTCTCGGAGCCGCTCTCGGCATGGGAGCCGTGTCGGCAGCGCCGGCAGCCTCGGCCGCCAACCGCCACGCCGACGCCGGTGTCACCACCATCGTGTGGTGGGCAAGCCCCATCTCGACGAGCGGCCCGGACCTGCGCAAGGTGCTCATCACCGACTTCGAGAAGGCCAACCCCAACATAAAGGTCACGCTGCAGACAGCCCCGACCAACACCGACACCAACCGGGCCGACCTGGTCACCAGCATCTCGGGCGGCGCCACGTCCCCCGACGTGTTCATGGGCGACGTCATCTGGCCCGGCCAGTTCGGTTCCCATGCCCTCGCCCTGCCCCTGTCCAAGTACCTCCCCAAGAGCTTCTTCTCCCGCTTCGCCTCCGGCCTGGTGGCGGGGGCCAGCTACAAGGGCCAGGTCTACGGGGCGCCGTTCTTCCAGGACCAGGGCTTCCTGTACTACCGCAAGGACCTGCTCAGTGCCGCCCACATGTCGGTACCCAAGACCTGGGAGCAACTGCGGGCCGACGCGGCCAAGCTGGCCAAGTCCGGCAAGGTCAAGTACGGCTTCGTGTGGGAAGGCGACTCGTACGAGGGGGGCACCTGTGACTTCATGGAGTACTACGCCGACACCGGTGGCCAGGTCCTCAACGCCAGCGACAGCAAGTCCGTGCTGA
>JAKACE010000036.1 GCA_021821705.1 Actinomycetes bacterium
GCCGAGCAAGTCATTGGGATCGGTGTCGATACCACCGGCAGCACCCCGATTCCCGTGGACCGGGACGGCCGGCCTTTGGCTTTTGACAAACGGTTCGAGAAGAATCCCGCCGCCATGGCCTGGCTCGGTGCCGCCAGGGGTTGGGCGGGGATGCCCGTGGTGGAGGAGCTGGCGCCCGGGGCCCTGGAGTGGGCCGTCAGGGCGGGCACCGGCTTGGAGGACCAGCTGGCGGTCAGAGGCCCCCACCGGGCACCCCCGGCCCTGGCCGCCCGCTTCGCCGGGGCGGCCAGGGCGGCGAGGCCAAGACGGTGAAGCTGGCCGACCTGCGGGGCCGGCGCCTTGTCGTCCTGGGCCTGGGCGAGGACGTGGCTGCTGCCCTGGACGTCGCCGCTGCCGCCGGCCCGTCCGAGCTCGTGGTGGTGGATGCCGCCGCCGACCAGGCGCGCCGCCGGCTGGCCAGCGCTCACCCGTCCCTGGCCGGGCGCGTGGACGTGCTGGCGGACCTGGCCGGCGCCCCCCCGGCCGAGGTCGCCCTGCGCAGCCCCGGCTTCCCCCTCTACAGCCCCGAGCTGGTCCGCAGGCGTTCCGCCGGCCTCACCACCACGACGCCCCTCGACCTGTGGGTCAACGAGCGGGGGGCTCTGGCGGCCGTTGCCGTGACCGGTACGAAGGGCAAGAGCAGTACGGCTGTCCTGTTGAGGATGGCGCTGGCGCGCCTGGGCGTACCCGCCCTGGTGCTGGGCAACATCGGCGTGCCGCCCTGGACGCGCTCGCCGCTGATGCCCGAGGTCGCCGTGCTCGAGATATCGAGCTATCAGGCAGCCGACCTGTCATCGACGGCCCCGGTGGGTGTCCTTACCGCCATCGGCGAGGACCACGTCGACTGGCACGGCTCGGTCAGCCGCTACCTGCAGGACAAGGCCAGGGCGTTCCTCGCCCCTGCGGCGGGCAGCACGAGCAGGTGGTACGGGTACCCGGCCGACCTGGTGCTACCACAGGCGTTCGCTGGCGCCGCCATGAGCCCCGTCCCCATGCGCTCCGAGGACGTCCGCCGGCGCAACGCGACTCTGGCGGCGGCGGCGGCCATCAGGGTTACCGGCAGTGAGGCCAGCACGCACGAACTGGCCCAGGAGCTGGCAGCGCACTACCCCGACCTGCCGGGGCGCATGGCAACCGTCGGCTGGGCCGGCGGGGTGGAGTTCGTCGACGACAGCCTGGCCAGCAACCCCCTGGGCCTGGCCGCCGCCCTGCGCTCGTCTTGCGACCGTCCGGCGACGGTGATCGTCGGCGGCCACGACCGGGGAGCGAGGACTGACGATGCCGCCGCTGCCATGGCGGGTCGCTCTGCGCCCGCCGCCCTGGTGTGGCTCGACGAAGGCGGTGCTCTGGCGGACTCGCTCCGGCCGTGGTGCACCTCGGTGAGCCCGGCACCCTCACTGGAGGAAGCCGTCCGGGCTGCCGCCCACCTCACCCCCGCCGGAGGGGTGGTCATCTTCTCGCCTGGTATGCCTACGCCGGTCGAGCAGGGCAACTGGGCCTCGCGTTCGCGCCGGTTCGGGGCGGCCGTGGCCGCCCTCGGGGCAACCGGGTAGGCTCCGAACCCCGTGGAACTGGCCAGGCTGCAAGAGCTCCTTGCCCTCACCTACGGCGAAAGGGACGCCGCCCGCGGGCGCGCCGCCACCGTCGCCTGGCTGGCCGAGGAGCTGGGGGAGCTGGCCCAGGCGGTACGCAAGGGGACCCGGCAACAGCAATTGCACGAGCTGGGCGACGTCCTCGCCTGGCTCGCCTCCCTCGCAAACCAGATGGGACTGTCGCTCGACGAGGCCGTCCAGCGCTACGCCGCCGGTTGCCCGACATGCGCCCACACGCCATGCAGATGCGAGCCGGCGCCATCCAGCGGCACCTAGTGCCACCGCCGGCGACCTCCACACTCGTCGCGAGAGCCGTCGCTCCCGGCCCGTAAAGGAGCGTCAGGCTGCCCGCAGGGCTCCCCGCTCGACCAGCGCCTCGGCGATCTGCACGGCGTTGAGGGCCGCCCCCTTGCGCAGGTTGTCGCCCGAGACGAACATCGCGAGACCTCGACCGTCGGGCTGGGACATGTCCGGCCGTATGCGCCCGACGAGGCAATCGTCTCGGCCGGCACTCGCCAACGGGGTGGGCATGTCGACCAGGCGAGCCCCGGCCGCCGCGCCCACCAACTGGCGCGCCCGCTGAGGGCTGAGGGGCCTGTCGAAACGGGCCACGAGCGAGAGTGAATGGCCCGTGAAGACGGGCACGCGCACGCATGTCACCGCCACCGCCAGGTCAGGGATGTGGAGGATCTTGCGGCTCTCGTCGCGCAGCTTGTGCTCCTCGTCCGTCTCGTCGTCGACCAGGTTGCCGGCGATGGGCAGGACGTTGAACGCGATAGGCCCGGGGAAGGCAGCGCTGTCCGGGTAGGAGACAGCCGACCCGTCGAATGTGAGGGCGGCCGCCTTGTCCCCCACCGCCGCAACCTGGCTCGCCAGCTCCTGCACACCCTTGCGCCCGGCACCCGACGTGGCCTGGTACGTCGAGGCGATCAGCATCCTGAGCCCGGCCTCGTCGTGGAGAGGCTTGAGCACCGGCATGCACACCATTGTCGTGCAGTTGGGGTTGGCCACTATCCCCTTGGGGATCTGCGCGAGGTCGCCGGCATTGACCTCGGGCACCACCAGGGGCACCTGGGGGTCCATGCGCCAGGCCTTGGAGTTGTCGACCACGACGGCACCGGCACCGGCCACCACAGGCGCCCACTGGCGCGAGGCCTGGGCGCCCATGCTGAACAGTGCCACATCCACTCCCGCGTGGTCCGCCCGGGCCACGTCTTCGACCTCGATACCGTCGAGGACAGTGCCAGCGGAGCGCTCCGATGCGAAAAAGCGCAGCCGGGAGGCAGGGAAGGCCCTTTCTTCGAGCATGCGGCGCATAACCTCGCCGACCTGGCCCGTCGCCCCGTAGACGCCGACCGTGTAACCCATCAGTGAACCTCCTCGCCCTCGAGGCCAAAAGTCTTGTGCAGCGCCACGACCGCCCGGTCCGCTGCCGATGCCCTCACCACACAGGTCAGCCTGATGGCCGACGTGGAGATCATCTCGATGTTGATGCCCTCGGCCGCCAGCACCTCGAACATGGTCGCCGAGACGCCCGGGTGGGTCTTCATGCCGGCACCGACGATCGACACGGTGGCGATGTCGGGGTCGGCGTACAGGCCTGTCGCCCCTATCTCCGCCTCGAGGGACGACACGACCTCCTTGGCGGCGGCCAGGTCGTCGTGGGGCACGGTGAAGGAGATGTCGGTGGTGCCGTGGAGCGAGACGTTCTGCTCGATCATGTCGAGGTTGATGAGCTTGTCCGCCAGCGCCCGGAAGAGCCTGGCAGCCACACCCGGGTGGTCGGGCACCCCGGCCACGGTCAACTTGGCCTGCGACTGGTCCGAGACCACCGCAGAGACGATCGGCTGTTCCATGGGGTCGCCCTCCTCTTGTACCCAGGTGCCGGGCTGCCAGGTGAAGCTCGAGCGGACGTGCAGGCGTACCCTGTGCGTCCTGGCGAACTCCACCGAACGCATGGCCGGCTTGGGGCAGCCGGCCGCGTTCATCTCCAGCATCTCCTCGTAGCTCACTCTGGCCAGCCGCCTGGCCGAAGGCACAACCCGCGGGTCGGCGCTGAACACCCCGGGCACGTCCGTGTAGAGCTCGCAGGCGTCCGCCTGGAGCGCCTTGGCCAGTGCCACCGCCGTGGTATCGGAACCGCCGCGCCCGAGGAACGTGACCTCCTTTTCGAGGGACACGCCCTGGGCGCCACCGACGACGGGCACCCGCCCGGCGGCGATCGTCTTGGTCAGACGGTCGGGGCGCATCTCGACGATCTTGGCCTTGGTGTGCTCGCCGTTGGTCAGTATGCCGGCCTGGCTACCGGTGAAGCTGTCCGCCGGCACCCCCAGGTCGTGCAACGCCATGCAGAGCAGCGCCATCGCTTTGCGCTCACCGGCGGTGATGAGCATGTCCATCTCGCGGCCCGGCATCGTCCTGGACACCTTGGCGGCCACGTCGAGCAGGTCGTCGGTCTCGTGGCCCATCGCCGACACGACGACCACCGGTTGGTCACCGCGGCGGCGGACGCGGGCGATGTAGTCGGCGACGTTGCGCATCCGGTCCGCGTCCGCGACGGACGAGCCACCGAACTTCTGAACCAACAGGGCCACGGCCCGAGGCTACCAGCTGGGCCTGGAGGGGCCCGCCGAGCAGCACCTGAGCGTGCCACCACCCAGGCCTTTGTATTCGGCTACGCTGCGGCGCCGTGCCTTCAGACAAGCGTACCCAGCAGCGTCACAACCGCAGCATGAAGGAGCTGCGTCTCCAGCAGCTGCAGCGGCGGCGCAGGCAGCGGATGTTCCTCGGAGGCTTCGGTGCCGCCCTGGTGATCATCGTGGTGGTGGTCCTGGTCACAGTTGTGCTGCCCGGCGGCAAACCCAAGTCCAAGGTGGCCACCAAGCCAACGGGTACGGCGAGGACGTCGACGTCGGCCGGCACCCCGACCAGCAGCGGCCCGACGCCTGTTTCGGTGCCCCTGCTCGCAGCCCCCGCCAAGGTGGGCTGCCCAGCGCTCAACGGCTCCTCCCCTCACTACACACGCTTCTCCGCCCCTCCCAAGATGTGCATCGACCCGGCCAAGACGTACACGGCCAAGATGAAGACCGACGTCGGCACCATCACGATCAAGCTCGACGCGGCGAAGAACCCGACGACGGTCAACAACTTCGTCTTCCTGGCCGGCTACCACTTCTACGACGGCACCGCCTTCCACCGGGTCATCCCCGGTTTCGTCGACCAGGGTGGCGACCCGACAGGCACCGGCACAGGCGGCCCGGGCTACGAGTTCAACGGCGGTGCGCCCAAGAGCCCCAGCGTCTACACCGCCGGCGCTCTGGCCATGGCCAATTCCGGCGGCCCGAGCACCGACGGCAGCCAGTTCTTCATCGTCGTGGGCCAGGGCGGCAAGGGGCTCTCGCCGAACTACAGCTACTTCGGCCAGGTCACCTCCGGTATGGGCGTGGTCGACAAGATCAACGCCGACGGGACCGCCTCGGGCACCCCCAAGGTCGTGCACAAGGTCGAAAGCGTCACCATAAGCGTGTCATGAACCCGGGGCCGCCTGGCGCCCCGGGTGGCCGCCGCCGCCTCAGGTGGCCAGCAAGGTGGCGACAAAGGCCAGGTACACCCCCACCAGGACGGCACCCACCGTGCGGCTCATACCCCGGCCGGCCAGGCCCAGGCCCAGAGCCGCGACCGTCATGGCGGCGTAGGCCCACACCGTCAGTTGGCCACCGCCCGATAGGTGGCCGGCGCCGACGCCGACGATCGCAGCCGGCACGACCAGGCCACCCACCACGTTGAGCGTGTTGCTGTTCATCGCCTCCGACAGCATGGCGGCACCCTTTCCGGCGCGGGCCAAGTACACCGCCGCCACCACGTTCGGCAGGCTGGTCACCGCGGCCAGGACCACCGCGCCGACGATGACGGCCGGTGCGCCCAGTGCCTCCCCTGCAACCGACGCACTGCGCTCCATCACCACGCTGGCGGCCACGACGACCAGTACGGCCGAGACGGCCGTCAAACCCTCACGGCCGGCACCGCGCACCGGGGAGGCCGGGTAACCGCCTTCGAGGTCCTCGCTCTCCTCGCGTACGGCGGCCGCCAGCCAGTCCCTGGCCCCCCGTGGCAGAGGCAGGTGCTGCGATGGCACAGCCGCCACGACCACGTAAGGGACGAGGAAGGCGGCTGTCACCGCTAGGCAGGCTCCGACGGGCAGGGAGCCCTCGACCAGCGCGACCGACCCGGCCGTAACCCCGAGGGCGACCGTGCCTTCGAGCAGCACGGCCCGGCGGTGGAAACGCACCGGACCTGCCACGATCGCACCTACCCCAAGCAGGGCGGCGATGTTGAACACGTTCGACCCGAAGAGGACCCCGACCCCGATCGAGTGCTGGCCCTCGAGCTGCGCCGTCACGGCACTGGTCAGCTCGGGGCCGTCGGCAGCCAGAGCCGCGGCGAGGCCGAGCAGGACCTGAGGCGCGGCCCAGCGTTCACCCAGGGACTCGAGCGCCTTGACCAGTTGGTGACCGGCCAGGAGGCTGATGACGGCGGAACCGACGAACGCGGGCACCACCCACACCGGCACCGCCGGCCTCAGCTGGTCGAGGGAGCGGGGCCGTCTCCGGCGGCGTGCCTGCGCGACGAGAGCGCGTCCGGGGGCTCCGGCCCTGGCCCAGTGGCCTGGTTGAGGACCTCCAGGGGCGCAGGCGAGCCGTCGACCCAGACCGTCACCTGGCCGTCGCCGGCCACCCTCCACCTGCCTCCAGGGCCCCGGAGCACCGCCGTCCGCTCGTCGATCGCCACGATCCGCAGCGCGCCCGAAGCCAACCGCACGGTGCGCTGCGTCTTCTCCTCGGGCCACGTCCCGGCGTGAGGCAGCACCGCGACCTGGTCGATCAGGCCCAGCCCGAGGGTGAGAGCACCTCCACGGGGGTCCACCATCGTGTCACCGAGCACCATGGCGCCAGCCGAGGAACCGGCCAGCACGGCGCCGTCCTGCCAGGCGGCGACGATCGCGTCCCATACGGGCGAGTCCTTCAGTACCGAACGCAGGTGCAGCACCGAGCCCCCGGCGATGTACAGGAAGCGGGCCGAGCGCACCGCTCCCGCATTGGCCCGGTCCTCGGCATCGGCGCGGCGCAGCACCATGCACGGCTTGACCGAAGCACCCAAACCGGCAAAGTACGAAGCGGCAGTCTCGACGGAACGATCGGGGTGCCAGTAGGCCGCGGCAGTCGGCAGCACCAGTACCTCGTTGCCTCCCGAGGCAGCCAGCAGTTCCGAGTCGAAGCTCTCGCAGCCGGTCGACCACTCCCCTCCCCCGACCAGGGCGAGAAGACCTGCCCCAGGCGGCAGGGCCGTCGTCATGGGTGCCGGGCAGCCCATTGCCCCGGGCGCGTGAGGGTTGTCGGCGTGCGGCGAGTCATGGCGATGGCCAGTATTGCACGAGCGGCTGGTCGCGCCTTGCCCGGTCCGAACACGCGCCAGCGTGGCCACGGCGGGCCGGCCCGGCACGCCCCCCCGCCGGCGCCACCGGCCCGCGCGCCATGACAAAAGGGTCTTTTGGCGCCCAGCGGGACCAGCTAGTATGAACTAGTCAGTCTGTCCACATCAAATGACGCCAGGGGGCCATGGCGAAGGCCAAGGCCCAACTCGTACCTTTGAGGGAAGTTTCGGACACTTAGGAGGACCCCCGAAATGGTCGAGCAGCAGCAAGCTGATTCCCTTCTTACCCCGGCAGAGGTCGCAGCACTCTTCCGCGTCAACCCCAAGACGGTCACCCGTTGGGCGAGGGCCGGGAAGATCACTGCTATCCGTACCCTCGGCGGGCACCGCCGGTTCCGCGAGACCGAGATCCGCCGCTGCCTCGAGCAGCTCGACGTCGAAGCCTGACCCCGACGGGGTGCCCGGCGCCGGGCAGGTAATGGCGACCGGGTGGCTGTACCCGCCAGATGTGGTCGGCGCGCGCCCCGGGTGCGGCGCCAACCAGTTGCGGCACGCGCCGAAACCGGACTCCACCCGTGAGTACCTCCCGGTGCAGCGGGGTAGTACAGGTCTGGTGCTGGACGCTTCGGACTGGCGGGACAACGGCGCTCGGCACCCCTGGGGTGCGGTTGTCGGGGCCGGCTCGCTGGTGCTGGCGGCGGGAGCCGTCGCCGGTGGCATCGTGAGCGGGCCCATGACCGGGCTCGGCACCGCGCTCCTTCTCATCGCCTGTACGTACGTGGGCATCGTCGGGCTCCTCTTCGTGGCCACCCGATGCGAAGTCGTCGCAACCGGCGGTGACTCGGCGATGGCCGGGGCCGTCCACAACGGCACGCCCACCGAGGCTCACGCAAGTCCGCAGGACGACCCGCTCCTCTCCCCGCCAGCCCTGGCAGCGGCGCTGTTCGCCCCTGGCCCGGCGAGCTGAAACGCGGGGGAGGCTCGGCGTCACCACCTGGGCGTGGAGGTGGGCGCAAGGAAGTGCCCCACCGCCAAGGGATAAGAAGAGCCCCGCGGGGCAGGTGCGAGGCGGGGCGGCCCCTCCCGGCCCCCCGTGACCGGGCCTGCAACGAGAAAACGAGCCGACGACCAGGGCAGTTCTCGGTGGTCGGAACCGGCGTCGATCCGGTGACCTCGCGCTTTTCAGGCGCGCGCTCTACCAACTGAGCTATCCGACCGAGGCGGACCTGACGGGATTTGAACCCGCGGCCTCCGGCTTGACAGGCCGGCGTGCACTCCAAGCTGCACCACAGGTCCCAGTTGTGACACTGTCGCACCGCCCTGTCCAACGGAGCCTGACGGTGCGAGCCAGTATAGAGGGTCCGACCTAGCGAGGGGTAGTTGACCCAGAAGACGACAGATGGCGGGCAGTGCAGGCTCCGTCGACCCGCGCCCGCATGCACCCGGTCCGAGCCGGCCCGACGCGCCGCTCGGCTCGTCCGGGCCACGGCCGCCGTCCTGGCCGGCGCTCTGATCGGGGTGGCGCAGGCCGGCCCCGCCACCGCCACCGCCACCGCCGGCCTCGCCACCGCCACCGCCGGCCCCACGGCCGCCGTCCCCCACCCCGTGGCTGCCCCCCTCGCCGTGGCTGCCCCCCTCGCCGTGGCTGCCCCCCTCGCCGTGCCCCATCGGGCGACCCCGCTACCGGCCCGAGAGCTCGCCGCCTGGCCCAGGACAGCAGCCATTGCCGGTGAGCTGGCGCCGGCCCCGAGCCAGTACGGGGCCAGGGTGGTCGGCGCCGCCCCTCCGGCCCAGCGCGTCTCGCTCGAGCTGTTCTTCAGGCCCCGGGCGACGGAGGGCCTGCAAGCGGCGGCAATGGCGGTTTCCACACCGGGCGACGCCTCCTACCACCGTTTCATGACGGTCGCTCAGTTCAGGGCACGCTACGGTCCGCCTCCGGCGCAGGTGGCAGCGGTGGACGGGTACCTGCACCGGTACGGGGCGGTGCTGGGAGCAGTCTCGGCCAACGGCTTGGCGCAGGACGTTTCGGGCACCGCGTTCGAGCTGGGCCGCGCCCTGGGCACTGGCTGGGAGCGCGTACGAAGTTCCAGCGGCCAAGTCGAGCTGGGCCTGACCGGTGCGCCCAGGCTCCCCCGGTCCCTGGCGGCGGCCGTCTCCTACGTGGACGGCGTGACGCCCTGGATCGTGCCCCACGACAACCTCGTCCGCTTCCCCGCCCGCCGACAGCGCTCCCACGCCGCCGTCGCCGCCTCGGCCGGGGGCCCTGCCGGGTGCGCCGGCATGGCGGGGGCCGGCATGACACCGGCACAGATGGCCACCGCCTTCGACTTCGGCGGCTTCTACCAGCACGGTGACCAGGGCCAAGGCCAGACGATAGGCCTGGTCGAGTACGCCTTGGCCGACACCGCCGCCATAGCGCAGTACCAGAGCTGCGTCGGCTCCGACCTGACCATCGCCTACGACCCGTCCCCATCACCCCCCCACCAGAAGGATCCCGAGGTGGCCGCCGACCTGGAGGTCATCGCCGCTCTCGCCCCTCGGGCCAGCGTGGTGGTCTACGAGGCCGACCAGTCGGGAACCGGCCTGGCACCCTGGGAGATGGCCGTGTCCGGCACCTCGCCGGGCGGCCTGCCCTCGGTGATCAGCTCCTCCTGGGGCGCCTGCGAGGCGCAGACGGGAATGGGCCCGGCCTATTACTCGGCCGAGGAGGCGCTGTTCGAGGAGGCGGCACTGCAGGGCCAGACCGTACTGGTGGCAACCGGCGACGACGGTTCCGAGGGTTGCTACAGCCAGGACTCCAGCGGCGCGTTGCAAGTGGACGACCCTGCCTCGGCACCCATGGTCACGGCCGTCGGCGGCACGTCCAGCACCACCCTGGGGGCGCCGCAAACCGTTTGGAACAGCCGGGGCGCCTCCCCGGCCGACTGCCTGGGCACGGG
>JAKACE010000037.1 GCA_021821705.1 Actinomycetes bacterium
CTCTGGGGCGGGCCCTCCTCGTCCACGTTGCCAGCGTACCCTTGGCGCCGGGCACGACCGCAACGACGCTCTCGGCTCCGACTGTGCAAGCGCCAGGGACCATGGCCGCGGCCGCGGCCGCGGCCGCGGCCGCGGCCGGGACGGCGTAGCCTGCGCCACATGGCGACAGACCGCGAGCACGACATCGTGCTGCTGGGGGCGACCGGGTTCACGGGTCGCCTGGTTGCCGCCCATCTGGGAGGGCGCGCCCCGGAGGCGGCCAGGCTCGCCCTGGCCGGGCGCAACCAGCAAGGCCTGGGCCACGTGGCTGCGACCCTCGACCGGGAGGTGGCGGTGGTGCCGGTGGACGCCGCCGACACGGCTGCGCTGGAACGTCTCGCTGCCTCGACCAGGGTGCTGGCAACCACCGTCGGCCCCTACAGCAGGCTCGGTGCCGGCGTCGTCTCGGCCTGCGCTGAGCAGGGCACCGACTACCTCGACCTGGCCGGCGAGCCCTGCTTCTACGACCTCACCTACCTTCGCCACCACGAGCAGGCCTGCCGGAGCGGGGCCCGCCTGGTCCACGCCTGCGGATTCGACTCCGTGCCCCATGACCTCGGGGTGCAGTTCACCGTCGAGCAACTGCCCGAAGGGGTCGCCATCGACGTGCGAGGCTACCTGAAAGCGCACGGCACCATCTCCGGAGGCACGCTGGCGTCGGCTCTGGAGGTGATGTCGGCAGCACCCAGGGGCGCGGCTCTCGCGATTGCCCGTCGCCTCGTCGAACCGGCCCCTACGGGCAGGCGTGTTAGCCCCGCCGCCCGCAAGGTCGGACGGAGCCGGGACACGGGCAGGTGGGCAGTGCCGATGCCGACCATTGACGCTCTGGTCGTCGCCCGGTCGGCCCGGCTGTGCCAACGCTACGGGCCCGACTTCCGCTATTCGCCGTTCCTGGCGGTCGGCACTGCGTCACGCGCCGGCGCCCTCGCCCTCGGCACCGCCGCCATGTTCGCAGCCGCGCAAGTACCGCCGGTCCGGCACAGGTTGCAGGCGCTGCGGCCGCCAGGCACCGGACCAGACCAGGAGCGGCGCCAACGGTCGTCGTTCAGCCTGCGTCTGTATGGTGAGGGTGGCGGCATGCAGGCCTTGGCCGAGGTCACCGGCGGTGACCCCGGTTACGGCGAAACGGCCAAGATGCTCGCCGAGTCGGCCCTGTGCCTGGCGTTCGACGACGACCTGCCCATCGCGGCCGGCCAGGTGACGACGGCCTCGTGCATGGGGCCGGCACTACGCCGACGCTTGCAGGAGGTGGGCATCCAGTTCAGCACGGTCGAGCACTTCTGACCCGCCAAGGCAGTGCCCGGGGCACCCCGGGCTGAACCGCTGGCGGCTCAGCCCTCCCGGCGCCGGCCGAACAGGCGGGACAGGAACGTCCCCTCGTCGCCGGCGCGCTCGTGGCCCGGGCAGCGGTCCGCCGCCGGCACTCGCCGCATCACCTGCTCGACGTGCTGGCCGCACCCAGCCCACGTCGTCTTGCCACACTTCCTGCACGTAACGGCTCTGCACATAGGTCTAGCTCTCCTGGATCTCCGGGCCACCGGGGGCTGGTGGCTACTCCACTATATACCCCAGGGGGTATAGAGTGGTCAAGGGCGCCCGGCTTAGGCAGAGAGCGGGGAGCGCCGTCGGCCCCCGCATGTCCTGGCGGCCTTCCGCCCGTCACATGCCGCCGGCTCGAGGCCACCCGTCGGAGCCGGCCGGGCCGGCGGTACCGGTGCCAGGGACCGGCACCGGCTGCTCGGCACCCTCATGCCGCCAGGCGACAACGGGCCCGGTGGCGCTAGCTCGCAGCACCAAGCCCGGCTTGACGGCGGGTGCCCCGGGTACCCGTGCCAACAGCCTCGGCCCAGGGGCACCGGTCGCCTGCAGAGTGACCACGGCATCGTGACCGTGGTACTCCACCGCCTCGACCCGGGCCGGCGAGCCGGGGGCGTCCGGGCTGTCGTCGAGGCGCACCTGCTCTGGGCGCACCAGGACGATGGCCCGGACACCGTCTCCAAGGACGGCCGGCCCGCCGACCAGGGCCAACTCGCCCAGCAGGGTTGCTACCCGGCCATCGCCGACCAGCCCGTCCAGCAGGTTTGCGTCGCCGACGAAACCGGCCATGGCCGGGTCGACGGGGCACCGGTAGAGGGTTTCGGGGGTGGCACACTGCGCCACCCGGCCATCGCGCAGCACCGCCACCTGGTCGGCCAGGGAAAGCGCCTCGTCCTGGTCGTGGGTGACCAGGACCGCCGTCGTACCTGTCCGTGCCAGGACCCGGGCGACGTCCTGCCTGACCTCCGCCCGCAGAGCCGCATCGAGGGAGGAGAAGGGCTCGTCGAGCAGGACGATCTCCGGGCGCACGGCCAGTGCCCGGGCCAGGGCGACTCGCTGCTGCTGGCCCCCCGACAGCTGGTGAGGGTACCTGTCGTCAAAGCCGGCCAGACCGACAAGAGCCAGTAGCTCCCCCGGCCTGGGCCCCCGGCGTTCACGGTGGGGCAAACCGAAGGCCACGTTGCCGGCTGCGCTCAGGTGGGGGAAGAGCGCTCCCTCCTGCGGCACGTACCCGACGCGGCGGCGCTCGGGCGGGACGTGGACGCGACCTGCCTCCTCCACCGTGGTCCCGCCCAGCTGCACCCGGCCCCCATCAGGCCGCTGGAAACCGGCCAGGATCCGCAACAGCGTCGTCTTCCCGCTCCCCGATGGGCCGAGGACCGCAGTCAGTGAGCCCGCCGGCACCTCGAGATCGACGCCGTCGAGCACGATGTGGCGCCCGTACCGCTTGCAGAGGCCGGACACCGTGATCACCGTCCCACCGCCCCGGACGGCAACCGGTCGAACCAGCGCCCCAGCAGGTAGCTCGGCACGACGGCCACAACCAGCATGGCGGCGGCGAACGGGGCGGCCGCCCGATAGGAGAAGTCGCCCGTATAGGCCCAGAACTGCGTGGCCAGAGTCTGCACGCCGGTGGGCACGAGCACCAGTGTGGCGGGCAGCTCGGTGGCGGCGGTCATGAACACGAGCAGGAAGGACGCCAGTAGGCCCGGCATCACAAGGGGCAGAGTGACCCGCAGGACGACAGAGAGCGGGCGCCGCCCGAGGGAGCGGCCCACCATTTCGAGCTCCGCCGGTACCCTCGCCATCGACGCCCGCACGGCCACCAGTGCCAACGGGAAGAACATGATGGCGTAGGCCATCACCAGCAAGGGCCCCGACTGGTAGGCAAGAGGTGCGTAGCGGGCGGCGAAGTAGACCAGGGCCAGCGCTACGACAAGCCCTGGGAGCGCCTCCACCAAGAGGGCGGCGCGCTCCATCACGACGACAGGCGCGCGGCGGTACCGGACGGCGAGGACGGCTACAGGTAGGGCGGCCACAGTGGCCACCGCCGCTGCCGACGCGCTGTAGAGGGCGGTGTGCCAGGCGGCGCCGGCAAGCGATTGGGCCGCAGGCAGCGTAGTGCGCTGGCCGGACCCCGCCCAGTAGACGATCATGGCGGCAGGTACCCCCACTGCGAGGACAACAAGGGCGCCCAACGCTGCCACCACGGGCGCCGTCGCCCGCCCCAGCCCAACCCGCACCCCAGCCTGGGGCCGGGGCCGCCCCAGGACCGTACGCCCCGGGCGGGTGGCCGCCACCTCCGCTACCAGCACGACGACCCCGAGCGCCACCACGACAAGGGATAGCGCCGCTGCCGCAGGAGCGTCGAACCCCTGCTGGAACTCGGCGAAGATCTCCGTCGTGAAAGTCTGGTACCGCAGCACCGAGAATGCCCCGTACTCCGCCAGCAGGTAGAGGGCGACCAGTAGACAACCCCCCGTGACAGCCAGCCTGGCCTGAGGCAATGTCACCGACATGAACGTGCTCCAGGGCCCCTTGCCCAGACTGCGAGCCACGTACTCCTGAGCCGTGTCGGCCCGGCGGAAACTGGCGGCTACCGGAAGGTACACCAGCGGGTAGAGCCCCAGGGTCAGCACCAGCGCCGCCCCCGGCAACCCGCTGAGCGATGGGAACAGTGACACCCATCCCCAGGCGATGACGAAGTCGGGCACGGCGACCGGCAGCACCAGCAGGGTGGCGAGCACCCGGCGGCCCGGGAGCGAGGTGCGCTCGGTGGCCCATGCCGCGGCTGTGCCGATCACAGCGCAGGCGGCGGTCACCACCACCACCAGCTTGACCGTGTTCAACAAGAGGGTCAGCGTCAGCTGCCGCAAGAGCAGCTGCGACAGCTGCCCACCACCCGCCTGGGCGGCCTGGAGCACGAGGAAGGCCAGAGGCAGCATGAGGCCGGCGACGACTGCCACGCTCAACACCACCAGGGCGAGGGGCATCCTGGGGTCGGCCGACTTCCTGGTCGGGTTCAGCCATCTGGCCCGGCGCGCCACCGTGGTGCCCGTCACCATGCCCGTTCCGCCCAGGACCGGACAGGCGGCCGCCTAGGCGCCGCCCCGGTCACAGCAGCTGGGCCTGGTGGAGCAGCGCGAGCGCACCGGAGCCCGAGCCGAGCTCGGCGATGCTGAGGGGCACCGGCTCGAGGCTCGAGAAGGCAGGGATGGGCTGGGAAGTCTTCACCCCAGAGCCGAGGGGGTACTCGTAGGACTGGGAGCGGGCGATTATCTCCTGGCCCTGCTTCGACACGAGGAAGGCGACGAAGCGCCGAGCAGCTGCCTGGTGCCGTGACGTGCGCAGGACACCGGCACCAGATACGTCGAGGACATACCCGGCGTTGCGAGGGGCGAACGTCGTGAACCGGCTGTGCATGTGGGCCGCACCTCCCAGCTCGTACGCCAACCGGTACCAGTAGTAGTGGTCGACGATGCCAAGCGCGACCTGACCGGAGTTGACCTCGGCCACCAGGGTTTCGTTGTCGGGGTAGACGTGATTGCCGGCGTTGCGCTTGAGGCCCTCGAGCCATGAGAGCGCCGCGGCATGGCCGTAGGTGCGCTCCACCGAGGTGATGACCGGCTGGAAGTCGGTCTCCGACGGCGCCAGCCCGAGCTTGCCCGCCCAGGCAGGACTGGCCAGTTCCATGACCGAACGGGGGATCTGGGAGGGGCGGACGAGCCGGGTGTTGTACACGATCCCGCTCACCCTGGCCGTCACGCCCACCCACATCCCCTGGGGTGAACTGTAACGGGAGGGGACCTTGCCGAGTACGGCCGGCCCCAGCTTGGCCAGGTCGCCCTTGCTTGCCAGGAACTGCAGGTCGGGCGAGTTCTCGGAGTAGTAGACGTCGGCCGGCGAGTTGGAGCCCTCCTGAACGATCTGCTGGGCGAGGACGTCCTCGTCCCCGTCGCGCTCCCTGACCTGTACCCCGGTCTGTTTCTCGAATGCGGCGACGAGGGTGGCCGTCGTCTGAGGGTGCTGGCCGTTGTAGAGCGTGATGGTCACTCCGGCGCCGCCGGAAGTGCCGCCGCCGGAACGCACAGCTGCGCCCCCGCCACAGGCGCCGAGCACCAGGCCTGCCAAGAGCAGTGCCACACCGGAGACGCCGGCACGCGGCCACCACCGTAGCTGCCTGTCCATGGTCGGGTGCCTCCTCTGCGAGGTGGGACGGCCCCAGGTCCCTGAGGCCCGATATGAATAAGGGATACCTTAGTCTCCGCTAGAGGTTAGCCTTACCTGTATCGGGCGACAAGGTGCACCGAAAAGACAGTGGGCCCCGGGGTAGCCTGGGCCCGGTGCACAGCGGCTACCACCCCCCGGTCGAGGAGTACCTCAAGGTCGTCTTCGAGCTGGAGGAGGAGGGTGTGGCGGTTATCCGTGCCCGCCTGGCGGAGAGACTGGGCCACTCGGGGCCGACAGTCGGCGAGGTGGTGCGACGCCTCGTTGCCGACGGGCACCTGGAGGAGCGCGACCGGGAGCTGCGGCTGACGACGCAGGGCCGGGCAAGAGCCGAAGCGGTGGTCCGCAAGCACCGTCTGGCCGAAAGGCTCCTGGTGGACATACTCGGGCTGGGCTGGGCCAAGGCGCACCAGGAGGCCGAGCGCTGGGAGCACGTCATCTCCGACGACGCCGAGGAACACATCGTCGTGCTCCTCGGCCACCCCGCCACCTGCCCGCACGGCAACCCCATCCCCGGCTCGGGAGCGGTCAGGGCCCCGGAGCGACCGCTGTCGTCCTCGCAGCCCGGTGACCAGGTCCGCCTGAGCAGGCTCACCGAAACCGTCGAGGTGGACTTCGACACGCTCGTCTACCTCGACTCGTACGGGTTCCGCCCCGGGTCCACGGCCCTGGTCAAGGACCGGTCACCCGACGGGGCCCTGACCCTGGCCCTTGGCGACGCCATGATGGCGGTGAGCCCGGCCCTGGCCGCTCAGCTCTACGTCCATGCACTTTCGTAAGGGCCCCAGAGCGGAGGGAGTGGGATTTGAACCCACGGTGGGCAAGGCCCACAACGGTTTTCGAGACCGTCCGATTCGGCCACTCTCGCATCCCTCCGAGTGGTGTGAGCGGCCACTTTACACTCTCGGCCAGCCGAGGGGCGATCGACGCAGGTGGGCGGCGCCCGGGCCCGGAAGAGCAGGCTCAGTGCGCCGGCCGCAGCCTAGGGAGCCGGTGCTGTGCGCCGTCCGGTGAACCAGGACGAGAGCATGGCGGCAGCCTCGTCGCCGAGGACGCCTGGCACCACCTCCAGCTCGTGGTTGAGCCTGGGGTCGGAGCAGAGGTTGTAGAGGCTCCCGCAGGAGCCGGCCTTGGGGTCGGCGGCTGCGAAGACCAGGCGCGAGAGCCTGGCCATCACCAACGCCCCAGCGCACATCGGACAGGGCTCGAGGGTCACGTAGAGGGTGGCACCCTCCAGGCGCCAGGAACCAGCGGCACGGGCGGCGGCGCGCAGGGCGAGGACCTCGGCATGGGCGGTGGGGTCAGCCATCGCCTCTCGGGCGTTGGCCCCAGTGCCCAGGACCCGTCCGCCGAGCGTGACGACGGCGCCCACGGGCACGTCACCGGCCTCGGCCGCCGCACGGGCGAGGCCCATGGCCTGGCGCATCAGCGCCTCGTCGCCGGCTGTAGGCGTTCCCGGGCGCACCTCTAGCCGGCGTCCCGGCCCGAGAGGGCGGCCAGGACCGTGTCGTGCAGTAGGCCGTTACTCGAGACGGCACTGCCTCCGTCGGTCCTGGCCACGCCGTTGAAGTCGGTGAAACAGCCCCCGGCCTCCTCGACGACGACCTCCAGGGCGGCCAGGTCCCAGACGGAAGCCACCGGGTCCAGGCCGACGTCGCAGGCGCCCTCCGCCACCAACATGTGCGACCAGAAGTCACCGAAACCCCGGTCCCGGCCGGCACGGGCCCTCAACCTGGCGATGCGGTCGAGGTGCTCGAAGTCGCCCATGCACCCGGACGAGATCGTGGCGTCTTCGAGACGGGCTATGCCCGAGACCCGGATTTGTCGGGCGCGACCCCCCGGCTCCCCGGCGTAGGCACCCTCCCCCCGCCGTGCCCACCATCTTCGCCCCAGAGCCGGGGCGGAGACGACCCCCAGGTCGACGTGGCCGTCGACCTCCAAGGCGATCAACGTCGCCCAGACAGGTACGCCTCTCACGAAATTGGCGGTGCCGTCGATCGGGTCGACCACCCAGCGGCGGCCACTGGAGCCGGTCGAACCCATCTCTTCACCCAGTACGGCATCACCCGGCCGCTCCCGCCCGATTATTTCCCTGATAGCGGCTTCAGCCGCCTTGTCAGCCTCGCTCACAGGGGTCTTGTCGGCTTTCGTCTCCACATGCAAGGTCGGGCTACGGAAGGCATCGAGGGTCATGCCGGCGGCGGCATCGGCCGCTTCCAGGGCCAGCTGCAGGTCGGGGGCCATGGCCCTCCACGCTAATGGGGACCGGGGGCCCGGGCCGCTGCTTCGGCCAGGAAGGCCACCTCCGCAAGGGGCCGACCGGTTAGCGCAGCCACTGCCACGCAATCCTCGTGCTCGGCCTTGGCCCGGTGGGGACCGATCTTCACCCGCACGCGGTGACCGTCCACCGTCACTTCGGACCAGCGCCGCTCCAGGGCCGTGCGCATGACCGGGTGCCGACGCAGACCGAGGGTGCCCGACTGGCGCAACAGCGTCGAGGCGACGCGGCTCATGCGCGAGGGCGTAGTCAGGGCGCTGACCACGTGAACGGGGCGGCCCTTCTTGCCGATAGCAGGCACCAGCCAGGCGTCGAGCGCCCCCGCTTCGATGAGCGCCGGGACGAGGTGGCCCAGCACCTCGCCGCTCAGGTCGTCGACGTTGGCCTCCACGAGCACCAGCTCCTCGTCAGTGCCCTCGCCTACCGAGGCATCGCCGGCCTCGGCGCTGAGATCCCCGATCACCGCCTGGACGACGTTGGGCCGGCCCAGGTTGTCCCGGCTTCCGGCGCCGTAACCCGAGGCCCGCAGGGTCATGGCAGGCATGGCCCCGAACGTCGCTGCCAGCGCGGCCAGCAGGGCAGCCCCGGTCGGCGTCGTGAGCTCGACAGGCTCGTCCATGCCGAGCACCGGCGCTCCGGCGAGGAGGCGCAGGACGGCGGGCGCCGGGTTGGGAAGGGCCCCATGGGCGGAGCGGACGGTTCCGCGCCCGAGCGGCACCGGGCTGGCGAACACGGCCTCTATGCCGAGCGCCTCCAATGCCAGGCACGTGCCGACGATGTCGACGATGGCGTCGAGCCCCCCGACCTCATGGAAGTGGACCTCCTCGACCGGGGCCCGGTGCACAGCCGCCTCGGCCTCGGCCAAGGTCTCGAACACGGCCAGCGAGCGCAGCCTGGCCCGCTCGGGGAGACCCGTGGCCTCTGCCAGCAGGGCACGCACCTGCGCCCAGGGTCGGCCGTGCGAGGACGGGTCGTCCACCTCCACATGCAGGTAAGTGGCGGCTACCCCTTCGCGTACGACCGACCTGGCCTCTATGTGCCAACCATCGAGCCGCAGAGCCTCCAGGCCTGACACGACGGTGGCCAGGTCCGCACCGGCGTCGACCAGGCTGGCCAGGGCCATGTCTCCGGCAATCCCGGAGAGGCAGTGCCACCACAGGGCTCTGGTCACCGGTTCAGGCCGGCCCCACCGCAGCGATGGAGCTCTCAGCCGGCACCGGTCCCTCGTCGCCCGTGCCCGTTCCCCGCCCGGGCATGCGGAGGATCCGGCCCACCGCCCACGCCGCACCGAACCCGTTGTCGATACCGACAACGCACAAGCCGGGGGCGCAGCTGGCCAGCATGGCCAGCAGAGCCGTCACCCCTTCCAAGGACGCGCCGTAACCCACGCTGGTAGGTACCGCCACCACGGGTGCCGGCGTGAGGCCGCCCACCAAGCTGGCCAGAGCCCCCTCCATGCCCGCCACCACGACCACGGCCGCCGCCGAGTGCAACAGGTCGATGTGGTCGAGTAGGCGGTGGACGCCGGCCACGCCGCAATCGGCGACCAGCGTCGGCCGGAAGCCGATCGCCTGCAAGGTCGCAGTGCACTCGTCCGCCACCGGTAGATCGGCAGTGCCGGCGGAGAGGACCGCAACAGTCTCGGGGCGCGGCGGCGCCGGACGCCACACCACCGTCGTACCGTTTCGCTCCCCGCCGGGATGAGCCGTCATTGCCGCCCGGGCCTGCTCCTCGGACGCCCGGGACAGCACGACCGGGCCGCCGTCGGGCTCCGATAGCAGGTCGCCGATGATGGCGACGCAGTGCTGCACCGCCTTGCCCGGGCCGTAGACGGCCTCCGGCAGGCCTTGGCGCAGCGAACGATGGTGGTCCACCCGGGCGAAACCGAGGTCGGTGTAGGGCAGCCGCCGGACGCGCCGCACAACCTCGTCCAGGCCCACGTTCCCAGCCTGCAGATCTTCGAGCAGGCGGTAGAGAGAGGCTTCGTCCACCCGGCCATGCTGCCACGAGCGGCGGCGCTCCCGGAACGGTGGGCTCGGCGGGGCGGGCTCGGCGGGGCGGGCTCGGCGGGGCAGCACGGTCGGGT